>NZ_JBTSDU010000003.1:0-63990 GCF_054605595.1 Georgenia sp.
CTCAACACCACCCCACCACGCACGCCGGGCGACCGCCGCCCCATCACCTACCAGATCACGCCCGCATAAATCTCAACACTCAACGCGGCCCTACTTCCGGAGGTCTGAGCCCGGACTTCCCAGTCGCACTGAGTGGCGCTTTGCTCGGCGAGCGGCGAGCGCTGGAATGGGCACTGTATCGACGTGTCGGTTTCTTGGAGGCTCTCGGTGATGACACTTCATGAGGCGTGCGCGACCGCTCGCTGATCGGCAGCTCCGCGCGTCCCGCGCTGGGCGTGTACCGGCGGCGAACGAGGCGACGCCGGGGGCGGTACATCTGTGATCGAAGGCACGGCTCACCCGTTCGTGCTCGTCGCCAACTCGGCTGGAGGCGCGGCAGGCTCGCCAAGCGACGCGGACATGATCGACTCCGCCGCCTTCCTCGTGCGGTCCTCGGCGGTCGGCCAGAGGTGGGCGTACGTGTTGAGGGTCGTCGTCGCCTTCGAGTGGCCGAGCGAGCGCTGGACGGTCACGACGTCACACCCCGCCGCGACCAGCCCGGAGGCGTAGAAATGCCGTAGGTCGTGCAGCTTGATCCCAGACAGCCCGGCGTCGCGAAGCGTCTTACGCCACCAGTAGCCGACGGTGTTCTGGTGCGGTGGGCCTTCCTCCTCGCCGGCGAAGATCCAGCGACTCTTCCCGGCAGTGCCGTACTTGGCGACGTGCTTGGCGAGCACGTTGACGAGGCTGTCGGCCAGATAGACGACGCGCTCGGAGCCGTACTTCGGCGCCCGGATATCGATTTCCCCGCCGTTGAGGCGCTGCACCTGGCGGGAGACCTTGAGGGTCTTGCGCAGGAAGTCCACGTCGCCGAGCTGGACCCCCGCGGCTTCGCCGAGCCGCAACCCGGCGAACGCGCAGAGGGCGATGAAGGGCTGGAACCGTTCGTCGGCTGCGGCCATGAGCTGGCCCACCTCCTCCGGGGTGGGGATCGACATGGCGACGTCCGCGCGACGGCGCCGGGGGAGACGCACGCCGTCGGTCGGGTCGGAGCCGATCACCCTGTCCTTGACGGCGGCGCGGAACACCGACCTGACGTTGACGTACCGCGTCTTGATCGTGCCGGGGGCAAGCCCCGCCGCGTTCATCCGCTTGACCCAGGCCTCGACGTCGGATCGGCGGACCTGCCTGATCGCCGTCGCCGCGAAGGGTGTCGATTTGGCCGCCAGCGACATCGCGAGGACGGTGTTGTGTGCCCAGACCTGACGGTTCGACCACTCGCCGAAGTACGCGGCGAACGTGATCCGTCCGGCCTGGGGATCGGCGTACGTGCCGGTGACCACCGCCGAGGTGACCTGATCCAGCCACTGCTGGGCGTCGATCTTGCGATCGAAGTGCCGTGAGTGTTCCTTGCCGGCCTCGTCGCGGTACCTCGCCCGCCACTTGCCGTTGGCCCGTTTGGCGATGCTGCCCGCCATGTCGATGCTCCTTCCGGGATGACTCCATGATTCCTCCGAGATCGGAGGGCCGGGGCGTCAGCGGTGGTTCTGTGGACGGCTGGCCTGCTCGGTGAGCCAGCGGATGAGGTCGGCGCGCCAGTAGCGGACGTGGCGGCCGATCTTGAAGCTGTGCGGTCCGGCGCCGAGGTGGCGCCAGTAGCGCAGGGTGCCTTCGGGGATGCGGAGGAAGGCGCAGGCTTCCTGGAGGGTGAGCATCTCGTCGCCGGGGTTCTTGATGGGACGGTTCTCGATGGGGCTGGTCGGTGATGCGGTCATGGTCGTTGCTCCTCGGTGCTCGACCCGGCTGGGTCGTCGGCCGGTGTCTCCGGCCTCAACAAGGAGGTGCGCATGGCGCACCAATCGATGATCGGCGATCATTGACTGGTGGTGCGGATGACGGTGATTGAGGCCGCCCGGAAAGCGGCGGGCTTGTCGCAGCGCCGGTTGGCGGAGTTGGCGAGGACCCAGCAGTCGTCGGTGTCGGAGTACGAGAAGCGCCGGAAGTCACCGACGCTGGAGGTCGTCGAGCGCTTGCTGGACGCTGCGGACGCGGAACTCACGGCGAAGCGCCGGGTCGACTTCGTCTACCTCGAGGACCCCGTGCTCGGGTTGCTTGCGGTGCCGAACCGACTGTGGCAGGTCCCGGTGCCCCGGTGCTTCTCCCGCGTCCAGCTCTTCCCGTTCATGGGATACGCGGACGGCAAGGAGATCTGGGACCTTTCTGATCCCGCCGAGCGGATCGAGTTCTACGAGCTGGCGCTGTGCCATGGCCCCGACGACGTACTCGTCGAGACTGTCGACGGCGCCTTGTTGGTCGAGGCGTGGCCGAACATGCGCCTTCCTGATTCGGTCCGCGCGGCGTGGCAGCCGTTGATCGACGAGGCCAAGGGTGGGGCCTCCCGTGAGGATTCACCGCTTGACCCCGCTGGGTACAACGCGCGAATCGCGGCCGATATCGGCATCGTCTGGCCACGAAAAGGCAAGGCTTGGTACCGGCTTCCCGTCACAGACTGAGGCTGCGGTCGCGGGCGGCCGTGGGTGGTCGACGGCGTTGGGGCCCGTAGCGGTCGATCGCCTCGCGTGCCTGGCGGCGCGCCATCGCAGGTCCGAGGTCGGCGCGGTCGCGGCTGAATATCTCGATCCACTGACCGCGGGCGACGTCGACGTTCTCGGCGACGAGGTGAGCGACGTTGGTCTGCCGGCCGCGGGTCATGGCGACATACGCCGATGCGGCGCCGGTGTGTTCGCCGATGGCGACGTGGGCGTTGGTGACGGTGCTGCCCTGGGCGCCGTGCACGGTGGTGGCGTAGGCGAGATCGACGAACCGTGTCGCGTAGGCGGCCGGGATCTCCCGGTCCCGCCCCCGGCCGTGGAGGAGCAGGCTGCCATCCTTGCCGACCCGGGCGACGGTCCAGGTCTGGCGGTTCGCGACCTGTAGGGCGGGATCGTTGCGTCGGGTCGCGACGCGGTCTCCGATCCCGATTCGGTCGCCGCCGGCAGTCGTGATCTCAGGGCGTGCGCTTTCGTGGTGGCGTTGGTGCCGGATGGCCGCGTTGAGGTCCGCGACCTGTTCGCGTGTGTCGGCGATCACGAGATCGCCGCTGGCGCCGGCGTCGGCGAGGGCGGCAGTTCGTTCGACGTCGGAGGCGTGGATCGCGATGTGTCCGCGGCGGTGGAGGGCGTCGAACACCCGGCCGGCGTCGTCGCCCGTGCGCATGCGCAGACTCAACGCCGCGTACTCGGGGTCGGTGAACCGGCGCACCTTCTCCAGGGTGACGACGGCGGTCGGGTGCGCCCACGCCGCCGCGTGGTCTAGCACGCCGCCGCGCCCGACGGCGGGAAGCTGGTGCCGGTCTCCGACGAACGCGACCCGTGCGCCGGCCTCGTCGGCGATGGTGAGCAGTGCTCGGGCAGTGTCTTGGTCGAGCATCCCGGCTTCGTCGATGAGCAGCAGGTCGCGGGGCTGGAGCTGGGCGCTGGGATCGGGAGCCGGGCTCGGGCGGCGAGCCCAGTGGCCGTCAGCGTCCCAGCGCCATCCGTGCTGGTGGATCAGCCAGGCGGCGGAGTGGCCGTTGCCGCCCGTCTCGACGGCGGCGACCTCCGCCGCCTTCAACGTCGGCGTCACGACCATCAGCCGTTGGCCCCGCCGGGAAAGCAGATGCTGCGTAGCCCGAAGCGCCGTGGTCTTTCCCGCACCGGCGGCGCCCTCGACCACCACCAGTGGTCCGTCGCCAGCCAGCGCACCGATCACGGCGCCTTGGGCCGGGTCGAGCCGGGCCGGCCCACGCGCGGTGAGGCGGAGCGTGCGGGCCGGGTGCGCCCGGCGCGCCATCCGGGCGACGACGTCGGCCTCGGCCTCGAGAACCTGCGGCGAGCTGAACGAGCGGATGTGCTCGGGCACATCGGTCCGGTCCAGCAGCGTGACGCATCGGGTGACGGCGCGGGCGGTGATGTCCTCGGCGAGCTCGGCTCGCGCGGCCGGATCAGCGAGGAGGCCGGTACGTGCGAGGAGGACCTCGGTGGCCCCGCGGAGGTCGGCGGCGTTCCATGCCGACCTCTTCGCCCCGAGGATGGAGACGACAAGGCATGCGGCGGCGTCGCGGTCGATCCAGCCCGGGCGTGGTGCTGTGAGCGGAACGGCTCCGGTCGGGTCGCGGTAGCCAAGGTCGCGCAGCTCGGTGTTCCAGCGGGCCACGAGCTCGGGGCCGTCCTTCGGGACGACCTTGTCGGGGCGGGCTTCGGCCCACGCGCGCCGGTCCCATAGCTCGCGCAGCCGGGGGCCTGGCTCCTCGCCACGGTGCGTGTTCCGCCAGTCGGCTTCGTAGCGGTCCACGTTCCGTCGGATCTGCGCGGTGCGGGCGCTGAATGCCCCGACGTACGGGACCAACTGGTGGATCTCGCTCGTCGCCGGATCGAGCGTCAACCCGTGCGCCGCGAGTACGGCCCGGAACTGTGGGTGGGTGGCGACGGCGGCGTGGCCGATGCCGTTGATCGCCTCGATGCTGTCGCGGATACCGACGGAGTGGATGCCGCGCCAGGCACCGGCCGCGTAGACGCGGGCGTTGATCTGCAGGTGAAGGTGCCGGTGCGGATCGCCGGCGCGCGAGGTGTAGTGCCGGATGACCGCGGCCTCGATCCGCTCGACCGGTACCTGCACCTGCCGCCCACGCGGCCCGACCCGCGTCGTCGCATGCCGGGCGACCCAGCCGATGATCTCGGCGGCGGCCCTGTCCTGCGCGGCGTCCAGCGCGGCAGAGATCTCCGGATGGAGCGCAGCCGCCAGCGACCAGGTCTTGGGCCCGTTGACGGTGACCTCGACGAACCGCAGCGCGTTCGCGTCCTGCCGGACCCAGCCCTTCGGACGGCCGGTGTCAATGTCGACACCGGCGACCCACTGCTCGTAGGTCTCGCCGTCCATCGAACCCGCGTGGTCGACGCTTTCCGGCGTCGCGGTGAATCGCTCCGCGATGCCGGCTCCCTCACCGAGGTAGTAGTCGTCGGCCCGGGACCGATCGCGCTCGACGTAGGCCCGGGCAGCCCTCGCCGCGCCGCGGTAGAACTTCACCCCACCGTGCACGGGACCACCGCCTCCACGACGTCCGTCGAAATCAAACGGACCCCCAGAAATGCCGCGTGGGCCGCCCGATCTCGGGCGGCCCATCTACGTCATTCGTAGCATGCGTGCCGCTCGATGGGGAGGGTGTGAGGAGGGCCGGGAGGTAGTAGCGGGGAGCAGATTATGGGGGCCGTGGAGAGCCAACGATTTCCAGTGAGAACTGGAGGATCGGGCATGGCAGCAGGCGAGAGTGGCAGACGCGGATAGATCGGCAGGCTGGCCGATGAGGGGGAGTTCCTTCACGAGCCGGGCAAGGAGCCTGGGCGCAGACTCGGCCCCGTGCCCTGGGACTCGCCACCGGTCGGGCCCAACCGAGCCACGGTGGGTCCAAGGACTCATTGCTGCCGTGCGGGTGCGGTTGAATGCTCAGGTGATCAGATCCCTGACCGCTGTGGCGGCGACGCTCCTGCTGGTGTCCGCCTGCTCATCGCTCGCCGATGAGACAGGTGCCACGACGGCCGAGCCGGCGCCGGCCGAGACGCCCAGCACGGAGCCGACGGCTGCCGCAGCAACGCCTTCGTCCAACAGCACGTCGCCGGCCGCCTCGGATCTTCCGCCGCGCGCCGAGCAGGAGAGCTACATCCGGGTGCTGGCTGAGGGGACGTTCATCAAGCTGCTGCGCGACGCCGAGGTGCTTCCCGGAACGAGCGACGAGGACTTGATCGCTGCGGGGCACGCTGGCTGCGACGCCTTCGACCGCGGCGACTCGCTGCAGTCTGCGGCGATCATCGTCGCGGCGCTCCTGCCCGAGGCGACGACCGCAGAGGAGGTCGGGACCGTGCTGGGTGACGCATCTGGGACGCTCTGCCCTGAGTACGCAGCCGGCTGAGCGCCACACCGCCATGCGTCGGGCTCCGGGAGCAGGGAATCGAACCCGCGACCACCGGGGCTCAAAGCCGGGCTGGCCTACCGGCAGACCACTCCGCGACCGGTCGAGAGAAGTACGGGAGCGCCCCGGCCCATTCCTCGGCCACGCGTCGATACGCTCTGCGCAAGGCCGACTCCGCGGCCACCGACGAAAGGCGCCTGCCCGTGGTGCGACGGATGATGGCAGGCGCGCTGGTCGTCGCCGCGACGAGCTTCGCATTGGCCGGGTGCACTGGGTACGACCGGTACTCCGGCACGGACGGGAACGAATGGTTCGACGACAACGAGCCGCCTGGCACCGAGTCGATCGACGAAGCGCCACCCGCACCGGTGCCGGCGCCAGCAGGTGCGCCCGAGCCCACCTACTGGACCTGCTCCTACGACCCGACGATGAACTACGACTGGCACGACGACGTCCTGTGCAACGACGGCGTCGACAGCCACCGCCCGTATCTTCTCGAGTGGGACTCGTTCGTGACCGAAGACGAGCTCATGGCGGCCGCGCCCGAGTACGAGAACGAGCTCAACGCGAGTTCTGTCCCGGACCAGCCAGTCGACCCCAGGTGGAGCATGAAGCACCAGCCGGTCGATCGGGCCGCGCCGCCGACGCCAAGCCTCAGCTCCACGGACTGACACGGCGCCCCCGGCTGAACCGACCCCGATTTCGCGGCTTTCCCAATGAGGCACCGAGACCACCTCGCGGGCAAATTGACATGAGCGCCACGGAGGGAGCGATTCGTTCCACAGGCGTGTGGGCGCTCCGCTCTACGTTGGGAGTATGACGTTCACCGCTCTACACCGGGCGCTCGGCCTCGCGCCGTCGCCGCTGACTGATGACCTTCTCGATGCAGCGGTAGCCGAAAATGTCGCAGAGGCGAACGATCTGGATTGGAAGTCGGAGCTGCCGCCGGCGAAGGGCCTGCCGCAGACGGACTTCCCGAAGGATGTTGCTGCGATGGCGAACAGCGGCGGCGGTGTCATCGTGTTCGGTGTGCGCGAATCGCAGAAGGCGGCGACCGGGCGAGTCGATGTGGGTGAGTTCGACGAGGCCTACGAGCGCTCCCTGCGGAGTGCGGCGATCACCGCCATCTCACCGCCCGTGTTCGGACTCAACGTGCATCGCCTCGGTGTCGAAGGGAACCGGGCCGTTGTGGTGGAGGTGCCCGCGAGCATCGACGGGCCTCATCTGATCTACAAGAACGACTACTTCGCGGCGCCGGTCCGAAACGACTCAGACACGGTGTGGATGAAGGAGCGACAGATCGAGGCGATGTACCGGGCTCGTTTCGAGGAGCGCCGACACGCTACCGAGGCGTTGGATTGGCTGTACGACGAGGCTGCAGCAGGTCGGGATTCCGACAAGCGCGCCTGGCTGATCGCAGTTGCTCACCCTCGCATCCCTCGATTCCGTGACCGACTGACTCGCGAGGAAGCGCGAGGGGTGTTGACGAAGACCGTGGGACTGGCCCTGATGTACGCCGGACGTCGAGGCGTCCACCCGCTAGAGAACGTTGACCGTGACAACCCGCGTCCGGGATTGCGCCGCTGGGTGGCCGTGAACACGGCGACCGGCGAACGCTCGGTCTGGAAGGAAGCGTGGATGAGCATCCACAACGACGGCTCGGTGGCGGTCGCCGCGGCGGTCGGCGGGCATCGTATGAGCGGCGACGGGTACTTTTACGGCTGGCAGGTGGAGTCTGCGGCCATCGAGTGCGCCATCGCTGACCTGATGGCGCTCATGAGGACCACAGCGGAGGCGACCGACAACGACGAATACCACGTCCGCCTTGGGGTCGAGTGGACCGGCGAGCAGCCGCTGACGATCCTGACGACGGACAACATGGGCTTCACCTATGACGGCGTTTCAGTCCCGCTGCACCGATACACGCCGGTCGAGACCACCGTGAACGCCATCGAGCCGGCGGCGGACTTCTTCTGGCACGTTCACGACTTCGCTCAGGACTGCGTGAATCAGGGCGGGATCTCGAACGTGCTGATGATCCAGCCGCCTGCCCGCGACGAGTCGGAGTAATCCGCACGCGTCGCACCGACACAGACTCGCCTCGGCTCGATGCGGCGCGCCGGTCCTGCCTCGCCGGTTTAGGCGAAGGCGCTCACGGACACGGGTTGTAGGGCCCAGTCCCGCGCGCCCCTGCCTTCGACGAAGCGCCATTCCGCTCGGCACTTGTCGCAGTCGAATAGCACGTCGTGCTCGCGGAAGCCCGGGATGTTGTCGTGTTCCTCGATGATCGCCCCGTCGCCGCAGGGGCACAGGTACTCGTAGCGCTCCACGGTTCCGGCACCGGCTCCCCAGCCCTCGTGGTCGTTCACATCCCGACGAACCCGCTTGGTGCGGATGGGTGCCGACGATGGCTCCGCCTTCATCCACTCCGCGATCGCGATGACCACCGTGTCGTAGGCCTCGGCTGAATGCGAGATTTCGTGGAAGATCGCGAGCAGGTCGTCCGGGGTGCGTGCGATGCGATGGTCACTGCCTCGGACACCGGCTGTGTAGTCGCCTGCGAGGTCGCCCACGACGTCGTCGCGGCCCACCTGCAGAACCAGCCAGTCGTGGAACGGAGCAGGCTCGTCCACGGGCACCGGGCGGACCCAGCCATCTGCGATGAGACTGCTCGTCGTCACAGTCGCGACGTTCCCGGCCGCCGTGTACCGCATCCTCGAGAAGGTTGACCATGGCCGCCCAGATGAGCGCGTGCCGCGGCACCAGTTCGCCGGCCAACTCCTCGGTCGCATCCACCCTGGAGGTGTACCCATGTTCCGTGGGGACACCCCTGGGCACCTGCGTGCGATGGCGAAGCAGATCATGGGCAGCCGGATCGTCGTGAACAGCGGTGGTCCGATCGGCTATCTCGAACCCGGAGCGTCCTGACAGAGTGCCGACGACGGCGGCCTCCAGCGGGATCCCTTCGGGGAACCACGTCTGGGCGCCGCCACTGGCGCATTGCGGACGCAATGCGCATTCGCGACGAGGTGCGCTCCCTCTACGGGCGTCGAACTCGACGCGGTCGGTGTCTGTGCGCGCGTGAACTCGTCCAGCCGCAGCAACCGCGCGAGATGGAGCGCGTCCTTGGCGTCGGTCTTGACCCGGTCCCCGCTGGGACGCTGGAGCTTCGACGGCGCCACGACCTCGCACCGGATCCCCGCCGCGGTCAGGAACCGCGCCAGCCCGAACCCGGTTGGCCCGGCCTCGTAGGCCACTGCCACCGGGCCCGGCAGGCCGCCCAGCCAGGATCGAACATGCTCGTGTGACGGGGTCAGTCTGGCCTGCACGAGCTCGCCCGTGACGTCGTCGATCGCTGCCGCGACGACCGATCGTGCATGCACGTCGAGCCCCACGCTCGTACGCTCAGTAAACACCGGGGCCTCCCACGAATGTCGGATAGGCCGAGCAGGCAGCCCCTGCTCGGTAACCCACGAATCTCGTGAGCGAGGCCCCGGCCCGCAACCCCCGCCACAACGACGGCGGTCATGTCATACCGTCTAGCGGTGCGCACCTCACCGGAGGCAGCGGCGGTGTAGTCCTCGGCGGCATGTCATCACCGTCCGCCAGCCGGGCGACAATGGTCCGGATAGCGTCCCCGCCGACAACGATCGTGCCAGCCTCGGCGGTCAGGTACTTTGCCCGCTCATCAGGCGAGGCAACCTGGCTCTTCGCGTGCTCCGATGGCAGACTTCGGTGCCATGTCCGCCCGAAACGTCCCAGCAGCGAGGAAGGTGATTGCCAGTGGGCGGCTGGCCGAGTGACTCCGACGCCAAGAAGGCGATCAAGAAGCTCTGCGAGGAGTTCGGATGGACCTACGACACGGATGTGGGCAACTCGGCTCACGCGGTCGGAGTCCTGCGATGCGGCGACGGCTGCCGCAACTCCGTGTGGGGAACGGCGAAGAACCCAGCGCGTGGACTGTGGAAGCAGGCGCGGAAGTGCCGACATGGTCACGCACCGGACCGCGTCAAGCCGTGAGTGAACCTGGTCCCATTCTGTTGGCAGTTGCCAAGTGGATCTACTAGGTTGCTAGTACTACCCACCACGTGACGGCCCTCAAGAGGCGCCCGCGTCGTGGGTGCCAATGCATCAGAAGGAGTGAGATGGCAATCTTCGGTTTCGCAGCCGTGGTCACCGGCCTCGACGTTGGGGACTTCGACCAGCTGGACCGCCTCTTCACCGAGGACTTCGACATCACCCCAGGCGACATGGACGGTGTCACCACTCTCGAGGTGGAGGTTGAGGCAGCATCCGGGGAGGACGCCCTCAAGATCTTTCACGACCACATCTGCCAGGTCGGCGGCATCGCTGTTGACCGCCTCGATGAGGACCTCGTGAACACGTCCGAGATCGCCGCCCGCCTCGATGTCAGCCGTGAGACGCCGAGGGTCTGGGCCAACCCGACGAATGACGTCGGGCTTCCATTCCCCAAGCACCACACGGTCGTTGGCTCCCCAGGAAAGCCGCAACGACTCTGGCGTTGGGCAGACGTGTACGCATGGGTGGCAACGACACGCCCCGGCACTATCGCGGGCCAGCCGGCACCTTTGGACGCGGCCGCTGTGACCTGGTTCAACGCCCAGATGCTCCGCCAGGTCGAGACGTCCAACCCGGTTACGCTCTACTTCATGACTGTGCCCTCCGGCACGGCTGCGCGCGGCAAGTACGGCCAGATCGACTACCAGCGTTCGTCCTCCGCGACGATCTATCACACACGGAGCGCGCAGACACTCGCAGCTGTCGGCCCGCGCTCCGGAGCGGTCTGGCTGGAGCGAGTGTCATGACAGACGAGGTCCTTGAGCTCCGCGAGGCCACGGAGTTCGTTGAGCACATGCAGGTGCAAGACATCGTGTTCTACCGGTGTCTGGTCGAGTACGACGACACCGTTGAGCCACGCGACGACGAGGGCTCCGTCGAACTGGAGTTCGGCACCGCGATCCGACCCCGGCCCACCGGGATCGACTACCGCTGCTCCGTCCGGGTTCCCTACCCATCCGGACAGATCGTCGTAGACGCCGCCATCATCTACGATCTCGGCCGACCCGTCCGGATGTACCGCGACGCCGTGCAGGAGTTCGGCGACCGTGCCGCCTTCATGGCGTTGTACCCCTACCTCCGCCAAGCCGTTTCCGACCTCGGTAACCGCCTCCCCGGCAGACTCTCACCACTGCCACTCTTGAGGCCGCATGAGGTCTCCTTTGACCTCAGTGCATACCCAGAGGTGATGGAGCCCACGCGTGAGGCTCCCGAGGCTGCAGGCTCTACTGACACCGCAGAGCCGCCAACAACGATGTGATGTCACCTGGACCGACGATCCTGACAACTGAGGAGTCGGTTGGCGCTCCGCCTTCCTGGGCGACGTGGCGCAGCGGGCCGGCGGTCGCGGTGATCGGTGAGCTGCCTTGGCGCTGACCCCCCGCTCGCTCGCGTCCAACAGGCGACGGTCCTCACCCCGGTCGAGCTGTCTCGCCTCGACGGCGTCTCGGAACCAGGACCGTTACGATTCCAAGCCGGTGGGTGCCGCGGCGACCGAGAAGGCCGAGCAAGTCGCCTCTGACGCTCTTCGAGGCCGCCGTCACTCGAGTCGCGCCGTGAGTGCAGCAGTCCGCAAACAGTCCGCAAGAAGTCCGGCGGAGCCCGATGACGGCCAACGAGACCCAACGGTCCGATAGTGACGTTCGTGCAGGTCAGAGCATGTTTTCGTCACCTTTCGACGACGATCGAAAACAGCCAAAAACGTCCGGAATCGTTCCGCTTCAACGTGTGAATCGGCGCGTTTGCGCAGGTCGGCATGTAGGGGCTCCCAGTCCGCACACAGTCCGCAAGAGATTCAGCCTGATGGCTCGAGCGGGGTGCTCCGGAGGCAAGATCTCTGGAGCCGATCGCGTCCGGAGCCCAGGACCCCAACGGAGTCCCTGCTGGGCCCGAGCCCACTGAACCCGTCATGGGTGAGACCAGTGTCGGCGCAGTGATCGCGTCCTTGACAAAGCGAATAGGTGACAAGCCGGCCGTTGGAGATGAGCTCCTTCACGAGCCGAGCAAGGAACTCGGACGCAGACCAGGCCCCGTAGGGGGCACCATTCCGGGACTCGCCACCGGTCGGGTCTTACGGGACGCTCGACCGGTGGCAGTACCTCTTGGCTGCGAGCGTCCCGCTGGTGGTTCTCGTACCAGAGCTCCCCGCATGAGCATCGCGAGCCGGAAGCGGACCCCTGAGCGGGATCCAGCTGTGGTGTCACTGGTGATACCATGGATTCATGGCCATGACTCTGCGGTTGTCCGACGGCGAAGCTGACGCGTTGCGTCTGCGCGCCGAACGCGAGGCCCGTTCGATGCAGGACGTCGCCCGGCAAGCGGTACGCGAGTACGTCGAGAACCACAGTCGCACCGAGCTGCTCGACCGGGTTCTCGACGAGGAACTGCCCCGGTACGCAGAGGCTCTGGAGCGACTCGGACAGTGATCTACTTGACGCTGCCCGAGTTGCTGCACGTTGCAGAGCGAGCTCTTGGCAGCGCGGCGCCCGTCAGGGAATACGGGTTGCTGCAGTCTGCTCTGGCGCGTCCGCAGGCCTCCGTGTTCGGGGGCGATGCATATCCCAGCCTCGAGGAGAAGGCCGCTGCTCTTCTGCACTCGCTCGCGCGCAACCACGCCCTGGTGGACGGGAACAAGCGACTGGCCCTGGCGGCCACCATCGCCTTCCTCGGGATCAATGGTGTGCGACTCACCCTCACCAATGACGAGGCGTACGAGCTGGTCATGGCGGTGGCCGAGGGCCAGCTCGACGAGATTTCCGAGCTCGCGGAGCGGATCCGGGGCGGTAGCCACAGACGATAGGCCCGCCGAGTCCGCTGTGGCGTAGGGCGTCGTAGGAGGATCCCGCACTGGTCACGCTCCGCGTGACGATCGGCTATCGGCGACGCGTCCTGGTTGCTCCGCATGGCACACCCCGGCGGGACAGGAGGACATCATCGGACGGTCGCCGCCGCGGTCGTTCGTCTCGTCGTCGGTGATGGTTCCGCTTATGGCCAAGGAAGCCGATGACGTGGACCGGTGGGAAGCCGGTTATAAGCGGTGTCGCGTTGCGGTTTTCAGGGCGCGGTGAGCGACGGGGCCGAGCGTGTTCGGCCGGTCCACGAGGTGGCCCAGTGCGTCGACGGTCGACAGTGCCGCTGCGGCCGCAGGCGGGTCGGCCGCGCCGTAGAGCTCGAGACCGATGAACCCCGCGCTGACTAGGTGCGCGAGGCCATTCAAGTCGACGAGGCCGCCGACCACCGCGCCGCCGAGAACGCGGTCGAGTGCAATGTGGACCTCGCCGGTCCAGGTCGACATCGCGTAGCGGGCTGCCCTGGCCAGAACCGGGTCGTGCGGGGCTCCGGAGAGTATCTGAGCCATGAACGTCACATTGCCGATATCGCGTTCCCGATCCTGCAGCTCCCGCCCGATGTCCAGCAGGCTGTCGAGCGTGGACGCCTCGGCGAACGCTTCGCGGTAGTGGCCTACCGCTTCGTCGACCGCGCGGTTCGAGGCTGCTTCGATGAGCTCGCTGACGGTGTGGAAGTGGTAGAAGATCAGCGCCTGGTTGGCTCCGGCTCGGGCAGCGATGGTGCGGGCGGATGCCCCAGCCAGCCCTACGTCACACACGACCTGTCGTGCGGCGTCGAGCAGGCGGGTCTTCGTGTCGACTGCGTTTCTCAGCCGATTTGCGGCCGGTCGCGGTGTAGGGGTCCGGGCCGTGCGGGTCATCTGCCGATTGCCTTCCTATCGCGTGGATCACCAGTCTTGAGCGTCTGCTCAATTTAGCCTATCCTCGCAGTTGAGCGACTGCTCAACTGCGGTGAAGTGCGACTGATCGGGGAGGTGCGAACAGATATGACGAATCCTCGGCCGAGCCATCCAACTACTTCCGGCACCGACCGTGACGTTGTCACCGGTGCGTTCGGCTGCTCCGGCGCCGCGATCGCAGCGTCACTGCGCGCACGTGGACGGCAGGTGCGCACTCTGACGAACCACCCCGAGCGGGCACCGGCAGATTTGGATATCGTCGTGCGGCCGCTCGATCTCGACGACTCTGCAGAGCTGACCGCGTCCATGTGCGGCGCGCACACCCTCTACAACACCTACTGGGTGCGCTTCGCCCACGGCCGGGTCGATCACGCCGCCGCTGTCGCCAACAGCCGCACACTGTTCCATGCGGCCGCGGCCGCGGGGATCCAACGGATCGTCCACGTCTCGATCACGCACGCCGCGCTCGAGTCGCCGTACCCGTACTTCCGGGGCAAGGCGCAGGTCGAACACATCCTCCAGGAGATAGGCATACCGCATGTCATCGCGCGGCCGGCAATACTGTTCGGCGGCGGCGGCGTCCTGATCAACAACATCGCCTGGCTGCTACGACGCGTGCCAATCTTCGCGATCGGTGGCCGCGGCGACTACCGGATACGCGGCATCCATGTCGACGATCTGGCCCAGTTGTGCACGGATGTGGGCAACCGCACCGACACGGTCACCGTCGATGCGGTCGGCCCCGAGCGGCCGACCTTCCGCGAGCTCGTCGAGGCGATACGCGCAACAGTAGGTAGCAAAGCACTGCTGGTTCCGCTTCCGGCCCCCGTGCTGACCATCACCGCCAACCTCCTCGGCGCAGTGTTGCGAGACCGATTGCTGACAGCCGACGAATACCACGCCATGACCGACGGCCTGGCCGACTCCGACGCGCCAACGACCGGGACCACCCGCCTCACCGACTGGATCACCCAACGCGGACCCGACCTGGGCCTCCACTACGCCAACGAGATCAACCGCCACTACCGCTCAACGAAATGGCACCCGGACCCGAACCGCACCGTTCGAAACTGTCTGTGACCCAGACACACCTGGCGTCCACGGCGGCCTCCACCTGGGAGAATCAACATGACTGAAGACACGGACACAAAGCGCTACCACACCGCGGAGTGGATCCTGCTAGCGATCGCTGGAACCTGGTCGGCCATCGTGTTGCCAATCGGGGCCATCGTCGCGCCTCTGTATTCCGGCGTGAGCGTCGACTCGAAGACCGGTACCGAGGTGACCGATACCGCTTCTCTGGTCGATATCAACGGCTGGTGGGTATTGACCTATGCAGCGATCCCCCTGGTGATCACTCTCATCGTTGCCGCCCTGCTGTGGCGCCGGGGTCTCGAACGGGGCCCCGGCGCCACAGCGTGGACCGCCGTGGGCCTCCTGACGGCATTCACGCTGCTTGGCATGATGACGATCGGCATCTTCATCCTTCCAGTGACCGGCTGCCTCATCGCAGCGTGCAGTGCACGGCAAGTCCGAGCATCCCGCAACACACCGACGGCCCGTCGCCGTACAACCGCATAACGCGCCGGTGTCAGCACCCACGAGAGCTTGGTGTGCTGGGGCCGTGCCGCGCAATGATGGAGTTCAAAGGGTAGGAGCACATGGAACCGAAGGCGAACTCAGCCGGCAGTGCCGTGGTCGTACATACGAGCCCGTACGACTTCGCCGACACGCTTGCACGGTTGAGAGGTCAGATCGTTGCCCACGGGGCGAAGATCTTGCCGTGATCGACCATGCGGCCGGTGCCGAGGGTGCTGGCCTGCACATGCCCTCGACGACCGCGGTGATTTTCGGCAACCCCGCAGTCGGGACGCCCGTCATGCTGGCGGCTCCGGACGTGGCATTGGACCTGCCGTCTCGAGTGTTGGTCCGTCAGGCTGGCGACGTCGTCGTCGAGGTCGTCTACACCGCACCGGCGGCTCTAGCAGCCCGGCACGGTGTCGCGGCGGGCAAGATGGCCGGGCTGTCGGGGCTAATCAAGATCATTGATGATGCGTTGGGGGTCTGACTCACCGACAGCGTTGCCGATGTGTCGTCGGCGCTCCGAAAGGGTTCATAGGCGATCACCACAGACCGATCGGCCACCGGGACGGCGAACGCCCCTTCATCGCCTGTAGACGTCGCTGCGTCGGTCGATATGCACGATCTCCACCGTGTGGGCGTCTTCAACGACGCCGTAGATCACCCGGTAGTCACCTCGGCGGGCGGAGTGCAGGCCGCCGAGTTCGCCGCGGAGGGGCTTGCCTACTCGCTTTGGATTCTCAGCGAGAGGCTCGAAGATGAACTCGACGCAGGCGGTGGCGATCTTCTCGGGTAACCGCTGTAGATCGCGTTCGGCTCGAGCCGTGACTCGGATCGAGTACCGCTCCTCCACTCAGGCAATCCCGTAGCGGGACTTGAGTGCGTCGTTGTCGGCGAAGCGGCCTGCGGCGGCGTCGGCGAGGCCCTCGTGAATGGCTTCGGCAGCGCCGGGTGTTCCAAGGATCTCCAGGGTCTCCTCGATGGCGGCGAGATCGTCGGCGGAGATGAGGACCGCGGCCGGGTGGCCATGACGGGTGATTATCACGCGTTGATGGGTGCGTTCGACCGCCGAGACGTACTCGGAGAGCCGGTCTCGCGCGTCGCCAAGGGGTACAGCAGTCATGGCCCTCATTGTAGCCAAAATGTTGGGCAAAACTCGGGCCTCATCGTCCACGATGAAGGTCGCAACGCCCACCGAGTCCGTTGTGCACCGGGCTGCCGTCCTTGCAGCCGTAGGCCGAGAGCGTCTTGCTGCTTGAGTCGGGCGCTGCCCGATGCCCGAGTCGGGCGCGTCCCGCGGTCCGACCGGGCCCAGCCTTGGAGGTGCGCCATGAGCGCGCTGTTTGTCGGGTACGCCCGATGCTCCACCGATCAACAAGATCTGACCGCCCAACGCGACGCCCTGCTCAGCCTCGTTGTCGAGGCCGAGCGGATCTACGTCGACCACGGACTGACCGGCACCAACCGTGAACGCCCCGGACTCCGCGAGGCACTCGCCGCCTGTCGCGCCGGCGACACCCTGGTGGTGACCAAGCTCGACCGACTCGCCAGATCTCTGCCCGACGCCCGAGCGATCGCCGACGAACTCACTACTCACCAGATCAGCCTCTCGCTGGGCGGGTCGGTCTACGACCCCACCGACGCGGTCGGGCGACTGCCGTTCAACGTGTTGGCGATGGTGGCAGAAGATGGTGGCCGAATTCGAGTCCGACCTGATCCGGCTCCGCACTCGCGAGGGCATGAAGGTCGCCAAGGCCAAGGGCCGGCTCCGGGGTAAGCAGCCCAAGCTCAACCGTAAACAGGAGGCCCACCTGGTCTCGCTGGTGCATAGCGGCGAGTACAGCACCCTCGCAGTTGCCGAGTACCCTGGATGCATGGTGAACCCCGCCCTCCAGTCAGCCATCGAGGCCATGAGCCTCGATGAGCGTCTGGAGCTGGTGGAGTACATAGAGCGCACGGTCGAGCCGGCGCCGATCGAGGTAACCGAGGAGCAGAAGGCGATGATCCGGTCACGGGCGGTAGAGCTTCGCGCGGACCCATCGAGCGGCCTGACCTGGGACCAGTTGGACGCCCGGATGGGCTCTCGCTGGAAGTGACCGCCGCCGACTGATCTTCCATCCGGGGGTTGAGGAAGATCTCGACGCCGTCGTCGCCCACTACGTTGCGCTGGACCCTGCGCTGCCGGGCCGGTTTCGAGCCCGGCTGCTTGAACAGGTCGAGAGGATCGAACAGGTCCCCGATTCCGGTGCCCTCCTGTTCGAGACCTACCGCCGTGCGGTGCTCAGACGATTCCCGCACATGGCCGTGTACCTGGTCGGTCACGACCGGCTCGAGCTGCTCGTCGTCGTGGACGTTCGCCGTGACCCGGCCTGGATCGAGGCCACCATCGCCGAGCGAGCCGACACTCAGCGAGTCCGCAAACAGTCCGCAAGAAGTCCGGCGGAGCCCGATGAGCGCCGATGAGACCCAACGGTCCCGAGGGTGCGTTTCCGCAGGTCAGACCGCATTCTCCGGCATCTACCGACGATGACCGTGACCCCCGAAAACCGGCCTGATCGTTCCCGCTTCGACGTGTGAATCGGGGCATCCCCACGGGTTCCAATAGCCAATGGTCACGCGGAGCATGCCTGTTGAGTGTGCCATCACAGTGGGGCCAGATGGGGTTGACGCACTCAGCCTGTGGCGGATCCACCACCGGGACCACCTCTGCGTACCGCATTTGCCCGACGTGCACGGTGACATCGATGACTTCATGGTGCCACACTGGCACCATGAAGAGAATGAACCTACGGGAGGTGCCCGACGACGTCTACGCCGCCCTCGTCGCAGCGGCTGAGGGCAGGCGGCAGTCGCTCAACGCGTTCGTCGTCGACCGACTGTCCGAGGTCGCCCAAGCGGTCCGCGTCGCCGACTACGTCGCTGCCTACCCGGCACCACAGGGAACCGGTGTGACTACCGACGACGCGGTCTCCGCCGTCCGGGAGGTGCGCGAGGCCTCGTGAGCCTGGCCGTCATCGACGCCTCGGTCCTCGTCGCGTTCTATGCCGCTGACGATCCACGACACGCTCTCGTCGCGGAGCGCCTGAGTTCGGGCGACGCACTGTTCGCGCCCGCGCACCTGGACGTCGAGATCGTGTCGGCGCTGCGTGGCTTGGCTCGAAACAACCCGCGACTCGAGCGCGTCGTGCCCGATGCGCTCGAGCACCTGGCTGGCTTTCCGATCCGACGCACGCCCGTGCCTCCGTTGCTCGACCGGATCTGGGAACTCCGCCACAACATCACCGCTTACGACGCCGCCTACGTCGCCCTGGCCGAACGGCTCGACGCCGTGCTCGTCACGTGCGATACCAAGCTCGTCAACGCGAGCGGCCCTCGTTGCGCGTTCGACCAGGTCGTTTGACCGGTGCGGGTTGTCGGAACCGCAGGCTTGACGGGCGCGCCTCGCGCGGGGAGGACTACCTGGCGCAGTTCCATGCGGACCGTCCGGGGGCCACTGCCGTTGCTGTGCCTGCGGGTGGTGGGACGCCGGTCGTGACGGCCGTCATCGGCCACGTGGTACATACGGAACGTCCAGGCGGAATCATCGCGGCGGTTCATCGGGTTACCGATCAGCGACAGGGCGCAGCCGGTCAGCCCGTCCGGCGCCTGCCGTGCTTTCGATCACTGACGATTGGAGATCCATCATGATCCGTCACCTGTGGATCCGCGCGGTGCCCCTTGCCCTGGCTGTACCCCTGCTCGTGCCGACCGCGGCCAGTGCGGCACCACCGTCCCCCGACAACGGCGGGTACAGCACCTTCATCTGCCCCTCGGTCAGCCTGCACAACTCCCAGGGCACCTGGGTGATCGGCGCTCACGGGGCCTACTACGTGCTCGTGCTGACGCGCGGCACCCCCGAGCCGATGAACGCGAACAAGGTCTTCGTCAAGGTCGACGCCCAGGGTCGTGCGGTGGAGCAGGCCCAGATCCCCGCCGGGTTCGCCCTGTACAGCACGGCGTTCCCGGACGCCTTCGAACCGGACGGATCGGCGAGCGACACCTCCGGCTTCTACACCAGCGCGGACACCGGTGACGCTGCGCCGGACACGGTCATGCTCCTCGCCGAGGGCCTGAGCACGTGGCTGGGGTCCCCGGCCGGGTGGGCTGAGGGCGACATGGCGACCGTGGTGGCCAACGGTGACGGCACGTACACCGTCACGAACCTCGGTGGCCCGATGGGCTCGGCCGCACTGGGCGAGACGGTCACCGTCTCGCCGATCCCCCTGGCCGCTGGCGTCTTCTGGTGAGTCACGGCCGCGAAGCGGCGGACCGGCAACGGTCCGCCGCCCCCCGCTCCGGCCCTGCGTCGCAGGAAGCCGGCTCCATGACACAGTCCGCAACCAGAGGTGGCCACCATGACTGACATCGTCCAGAACCCGTTCGTGATCTCGCCGGGTACCGTCCAGCCGGGCCGGACCAGGGTCCGGGCCTTCAGCTCCGGCGACCTGGTGGTCGACGCTGCCGCGCCGCTGCTGGTCTGGGAGCACCCCTACTTCCCCCAGTACTTCTTCTCCCCGGAGGACCTGGAGGTCGAGGTCCGTCCGGCGGGAGCGGGCCCCCGGTCCAAGGTCCTCGGGCCGAGCGAGCTGTTCGACGTCGTGGTCGGCGACCACGTGCTCCCCCGGGCGGCGCAGCAGTACCCGGCGGCGCCGGTCGAGGTCATGCGTGGTTCGTTGACCTTGACCTGGTCGGCCTTCGACACCTGGTTCGAGGAGGACGAGATCATCCACACCCACCCCCGCAACCCGTACGTGCGGATCGACGCACTGCCGTCCAGCCGGCACGTCCGCGTGCTGCTCGCCGGTGAGGTGGTCGCCGAGTCGCGCCGGCCGGTCGTGCTGGCCGAGACGGGCCTGGGGCTGAGGTACTACCTCCCGCAGGTCGATGTGCGGATGGATCTGCTGACCCCCACCGACACGGAGAGCCACTGCCCGTACAAGGGGACGGCGTCGTACTGGACCGTCAAGACCGGGGGAGCGGAGCTGACCGACGTCGTGTGGGGCTACAGCACACCGTTGCCCGAGGCAACGAGAATCGCCGGCCTGGTCTGCTTCTGGCCGGAGAAGAGCCCCGACCTGGAGGTCTACGTCGACGGCCGGCGGATCGGCCGACCGTAGCCGCCCGGGCAGGGAGCTGCACCGAGAGCCTCAGGTGCCCTCCTCGAGCTCCGCGCCTTCCGGGGCGATGTCGTCGCCGGTGGACCCCTGGTCCTGGGGGCCTCCGCCTCCTCGTGGGGCGGTGGCATACTCGGGCCGGCGGGCCCCGGCCGGCGGTCTCGGGCGCCGTCGTCCTCCTTGCGGTGACCGATGGTGTCGCCGCGGTCCGACGTCGCCAATGCGCGGACACCGAGACACCCACCACCGAGACGCCCACCACCGAACCTCAACGACAGGATCAGCGATGACCACCCAACCCGACCGCCCCGCCCTGACCGTCTACGGCGCCGACTGGTGCGGCGACTGCCGGCGCAGCAAGCGGCTCCTCGCGCGCCTCGGTGTGCCGTATGTGTGGGTCGATCTGATCGCTCAGCCCGAGCAGAACGCCGAGGTGCTGCGCCGCAACGGGGGCCGGACCTCGATCCCGGTCATCGTATTCCCGGACGACACCCACCTGACCGAGCCGTCCGACGCGGAGCTGAGCGCCAAGCTGGCCGGCCTTGGACTGCTACCGGTGTGATCCTGGGCGGGACCCGGGTCAGGCCCGGTCGCGTCGCCAGGCCGCCGTGCACGCCCGCCAGATCGGTGGGCCGCGGGTGCTCCGTGACGTCGCCGGCGGGCCAGGTCCGTGCACTCGATGTGCGTAGCCGCGCATCGGCGACCACGAACCCACGGGCGTCGGCGTCGACGTCGGCCGCGTCGAGCCCGAGCGCGGCCGAACGCGGGAGAGGGCCGACCGGGACCTCGATCCCATCGCGTACCAGCATGGCGTGGACCGGGGCCGCCACATCGGGGTCCTTGCGCGGCAGCAGCCGGGGCGCCGGGTATGGAAGCAGTGCCGGCCCAGGCGGGTCACCTCCACCGGAGCGGGGCCACCACGGCCACGCGGACGAGGAGGCAGCGGTGGCCGAGCGGGTGACGTTCCAGGGTGCGAGCGGGCAACAGCTGGTCGGGCTGATGGATCTGCCGGACGGGACGCGGGCGGCGTCGGCACTGTTCGCGCACTGCTTCACGTGCGGCAAGGACAGCATCGCGGCAGCCAGGATCGCCCGCGCCCTGACCAGCCGCGGCTTCGCGGTCCTGCGCTTCGACGTGACGGGACTGGGGAGTCCCCGGGGGTCTTCGGCGAGGCCACCTTCAGCATGGACGTGGCCGACCTGGGGGCAGCCGCCGAGTACCTGCGATCGCGCGGGCAGGGGCCGGGGCTGCTCGTCGGGCACTCGCTGGGTGGTGCCGCCGTGCTCGCCGCGGCGGGCCGGATCCCCGAGGTCCGGGCGGTGGCGACCATCGGCGCGCCGAGCGACCCCGCTCATGTGACCGATCTGTTCGACGCCGCGGTCCCCGAGCTGGAGGGACGCGGCGAGGCGCAGGTGCACCTCGGCGGGAGATCCTTCGTCCTGCGCAAGGCGTTCCTCGACGACATCCGCGCCCAGCCGCAGCGGCAGCGGATCGCGCGGCTCGGTCGCGCCCTGCTCGTCATGCACTCCTCGGTGGACAAGATCGTGGGCATCGACAACGCCCGCGAGATCTACGACGCGGCCCGGCACCCGAAGTCCTTCGTCAGTCGCGAGGGTGCCGACCACCTTCTGAACCGCCCAGCCGATGCCCGGTACGTCGCGGACGTGCTCGCCGCCTGGGCATCGCGCTACCTCGACGCACCCGTGGTGGACGTCGGCTGAACCCAGAGCGCCACCTCGACGCCGAGCGACGCCGGCGGAGACTATCGAAGCTCCTCGCTGAGGATCCCCGCCAGGTCGGCCAGGGCGCCTGGCACGACTCGGTAGTGGACCCAGGTGCCGCGCCGCTCGCCGGTGACCAGGCCGGCCTCGCGCAGCACCTTGAGGTGGTGGGACACGGTGGGCTGGCTCAGGCCCAGTGGTCCGGTCAGGTCGCACACGCACGCCTGCCCCGACTCGTGGGCCGCGATCAGGGACAGCAGGCGCAGGCGCCCAGGGTCACCCAGCGCCTTGAACCGCAGGGCCAGCGGGGTGGCCTGCTCGGCGTCCAGGGGGGTGCCGACCAGGGGCGGGGAGCACGCGGACAGGTCGGTCAGGGGCAGCAGGGTCGCGGACGTCACCCCCACAGCATCCCCGTTGGATTGACATTTGTCGATCCACGGACCATTCTGAATCGACAAACGTCGATCCAACCCGCCGTGGAGGTACCAACCCGTGAGCACGATCGAAGTCTTCGAACCGGCGATGTGCTGCAGCACCGGGGTGTGCGGCCCCGAGGTCCCGCAGGAGCTCGTGACGTTCTCCGCCGACCTGGACTGGCTGCGTGGCCAGGGGACCGACGTGGACCGGCACAACCTGGCCAGCGAGCCGGTGGCCTTCGCGGACAAGCCCGCGGTCCTGGACTTCCTGCAGGTCTCAGGGTCCGAAGGTCTGCCGCTCGTGCTGGTCGACGGCGCGATCGCGATGGCCGGCCGCTACCCCTCGCGCACCGAGCTGGTGCGTTGGGCCGGCCCGCCCCAGGCCGAGCCGGCACGACCGGCGCTGCCGATGGCCGGCTCCGGTGGGTGCTGCGGCGGCGGTGGCTCGTGCTGACCGGCCCCGGCACCGCCGCACCGAGCTTCTTGACGGAAGTCCCACGCTACGTCTTCCTGACGGGCAAGGGTGGGGTGGGCAAGACCTCGATCGCGTGCGCGACGGCGATCGCCCTGGCGGCCTCGGGCCGTTCGGTGCTGCTGGTGAGCACGGACCCGGCCTCGAACGTGGGCCAGGTCTTCGGCCTGCGGATCGGCAACACGATCACCACGGTGCCCGCCGTTCCCGGCCTGTCGGCGCTGGAGATCAACCCCGACCAGGCCTCGGCCGCCTATCGCGAGCGCATCCTCGGACCCGTGCGGGGCATCTTGCCGCCGGTGGAGGTGGCGCTCATCGAGGAGCAGCTCTCGGGTGCGTGCACCACCGAGATCGCCTCGTTCAACGAGTTCACGGCACTGCTGACCGATGCGGACTCGACGGCCGGCTTCGACCACGTCATCTTCGACACCGCCCCGACCGGTCACACCATCCGCCTGCTCCAGCTGCCCTCCTCGTGGACCGCGTTCTTGGACGACGGTACGGGGGACGCGTCGTGCCTGGGTCCGCTGGCGGGGCTGGACCGTCAACGCACCGTCTACGCCCAGGCCGTCGCAGCACTGGCAGACCCGGCCCGCACCCGTCTGGTGCTGGTGACGCGCGCCCAGCGGGCGGCGGTGGCCGAGGTGGGCCGCACCCACACGGAGCTCGCCGCGCTGGGCATGGACCGCCAGCACCTGGTGGTCAACGCCGTCATGCCCCGACCCGCCGCGGGCGACGCCCTGGCCGACGCGGTGTTCGACCGCGAGCAGGCCGTCCTGGCCACCCTGCCCGCCGACCTGGCCGCGCTTCCGTGTGACGTCCTGGAGCTCAAGGGCCAGAACATGGTCGGGCTGGCGGCCCTGGCCGAACTCTTCGAGCCGCACCGGACTCCCGTGGAACGCCCGCCCGCGCAGGCGGGCGTTCCCGCCGGGTCCGTGTCCCTGGAGACACTGATCGACGAGCTGGCGGCGCAGGGTCACGGACTGGTCCTGACGATGGGCAAGGGCGGGGTGGGCAAGACGACCATCGCCGCCGCTGTCGCCGTGGCGCTGGCCGAACGTGGCCTGCCGGTTCACCTGACCACCACCGACCCCGCCGCCCACCTGGCCCGGACCCTCGACGGGACGGTGCCGAACCTGGAGGTCTCGCGGATCGACCCGGCGGTGGAGACCGAGCGGTACCGCCAGGGTGTGCTGACCCGTAAGGGTGCCTCCCTCGACGAGGCGGGCCGCGCGAGCCTGGAGGAGGACCTGCGCTCCCCGTGCACCGAGGAGATCGCCGTGTTCCAGGCCTTCTCCAAGGTCGTCAACGAGGGCAAGCGGCGCTTCGTGGTCGTCGACACCGCACCGACCGGGCACACCCTGCTCCTGCTGGACGCGACCGGTTCCTATCACCGCGACATCGTCCGTCAGATGGGTACCGGGGCGGCCAACCTGACCACCCCGATGATGCGCCTGCAGGACCCCGAGCACACCAAGGTCCTGGTCGTGACCCTGCCCGAGGCCACCCCGGTGCTCGAGGCCGAGGAGCTCGCCGCCGACCTGGAACGCGCGGGCATCCACCCCTGGGCGTGGGTGATCAACAACTCCCTCGCGGCGGCCGAGACGAGCGACCCCCTGCTGGCCCGACGCGCAGCCGGCGAGACCACCCAGATCACCAGGGTCATGGACGTCGACGCGGACCGGTGCGCGATCGTCCCGCTCATGGCCCACGAGCCGGTGGGCGCGGACGCCCTGCGCGAGCTCATCGCCTCCGGCGCCCTGGAACCAGCCGGCACCTGAGCACCACGCACGGCCCTGCGGGGTGGAATCGAGCGTGCCGCTCCCGGGTTCCCGTTCCGTGCGCGGGGTCGGTAACGATCTGTGTACCCCGGCTCGACCCACCTTGCCATGACCAACGTGCCCCTGGGGGAATGCCCGATGACTCGTGCCGATGCCCTTGTCCTGTTCGGTGCCACCGGCGACCTCGCGCGCAAGAAGCTCTTCTCCGCCCTCTACCTCCTGGAGGCCGGTGACCGGCTCGACGTCCCGGTGATCGGCGTCGCCCTCTCGGACTGGGACGACGAGAGGTTCCGTGAGCACGCCAGGGCCGCGATCGCGACGACGGTTCCCAACGCCGACCCGCGCGTGGTCGCACGGCTGACGAGGCGCCTGACGCTGGTGGGCGGGGACTACGGCGACGAGGAGACCTTCTGCGCGCTGAAGCGCCGATTGCGCGCGCTCGACTGTGGCTTGACGGTCTTCTACCTGGCGATCCCACCGTCGATGTTTCCGACGGTCGTCACCGGGCTGGCCGGCACGGGCCTGACCGGCGCCGCCCGGATCGTGGTCGAGAAGCCGTTCGGTCGTGACCTGGCCTCGGCCCAAGAGCTCAACCGTGTCCTGCACGAGCACGTCGAGGAGGGCTCGATCTACCGGATCGACCACTACCTCGGCAAGGAGTCGGTGGAGGACCTGCTCGTCTTCCGGTTCGCGAACAGCTTCCTGGAGCCGATCTGGAACCGGAACTATGTTGCCGGCGTCCAGGTGACGATGGCCGAGGACTTCGGTGTCGAGGGTCGAGGCGGCTTCTACGACGGGGTTGGGGCGATCCGGGACGTGTCGCAGAATCACCTGCTCCAGGTGGTCGCACTGCTGGCCATGGAGCCACCGGTCAGCCCGGATGCCGACGCGCTGCGTGACGAGAAGACCAAGGTGCTGCGGGCCATGCACCCTCTCGACAGCACCGATGTCATCCGCGGGCAGTACGCGGGATACCTCGATGAGCCAGGGGTGGGGGCGGGCTCGACGGTCGAGACGTACGTGGCGGCGCGGCTCGAGATCGAGTCGTGGCGCTGGGCCGGGGTGCCGTTCTACATCCGCGCGGGCAAGGGACTGGCAGCGACGGCGCTCGAGGCGGTGGTCGAGCTGCGTGAGCCACCCCGGATGTTGTTCACCGACCCTGGCGTACCGGCCCCGCACCCCAACCTCGTACGGTTCCGGCTCGGCCCCGACGACGGGGTCACCCTCTCGGTACAGGCCAAGCGCCCAGGTCAGGAGCTCGCGACCCAAGCCGTGGACCTCGACGTCGACTTCAGCGAGGCCCTCGGCGAACGGCAGGAGCCCTACGAACGGCTGCTCGACGACGCACTGGACGGCAACACGCGGCGGTTCGCCAGACAGGACGGGGTCGAGAACGCGTGGCGCGTCGTCCAGCCGGCGCTGGACGCACCGTCGATGGTCCATCCCTATGAGCGGGGGACCTGGGGGCCCGTCGAGGCCGACGCGCTCCTGCACGGCGGCCACTGGCACCCACCGGTGCAGTCCGCGCGGACCTGAGCACAGCGCCGGGCAACGGGGTCTCGACGACGTGCCCGCCGAGGCCGCCGACCACCTGCGGCCGCCGGAGGAGTCGTCCACGCGGAGGCGCTACTGACCACCCTCCGGTCGATGAGTTGCGCCGCTCCCAGCCTCCGCCGCGATATCGACGCCGCCCGGCCCCACCTCGCACGGGTGGAAGCGATCCGGTCGGACGGCGGGTTACCTCAGCGCGTCGAATGGCGCACCACATTTCCGATCTGGAGGACATCATGGCCGCGAACACCTCGTCCCACGTCACGACCGCTTCGCCGACCAGCCGGTCGGTCGGTCGCTCCGCCCTGCGTGGCGCCTTGCTCGGCGCAGGAGCCTCGCTGGTCATGGCCGCCTTCGCGATGATGGCGGCAGTGACCTATCAGGCAACCGGCTTCTTCACGCCGCTCTACCACATCGCCTCGACGCTGATCTCGCCCGAGGCGATGATGACGTCGATCGCCCAGGCGGCCGACGGCAGCCTCTTCTTCTTCACGTTCGGCCCAGCAGTGCTCGGTGCGGTGATCCACATGATGATCGGCGCGATGTACGGGGCGGTGTTCGCGGTCGTGGCCCGCGGCCTCCGGCTGCACGGACCGGTCCTCGTCCTCGGCGGCACCGTGTGGGGTGCGATGGTCTTCGTGGTCAGTTCCTTCGTCGCGCTCCCCGTGGCCGCCGGCCTGTTCGGCAGCGGCGACCAGATCGCTCAGATGGCCTCGATGGTCGGCTACCCGACCTTCCTGGTCGAGCACGTGCTCTTCGGCCTGACCCTGGGCCTGCTGCTCGCACGGCGCCCGGCAGGCCGGGGCTGACCCGGTCCCGTACGGCCGGCGGCCGGTGCCCCCCGGCCGCCGGTCAGCCGGCCGACCGACGGTCGCGGCCGGTGCCGACGGGCGTCAGCTCGACCCGGTACCCGTGGGTGAACAGGGTGGTGGGGACGGGCACACCGACCCGTCGGTAGACCTCGCGCGGGATCCCGATGTCCGCCACGTACAACCGGCCCACCTCGACGCCGTCGAGCCCCGACTTGGGCAGCGCGAGCGTCATCGTGGTCGAGGCACGCACGAACACGCCCGGCGCGGTCCCGGACGTCGCGTCGATCCCGGACGGCACGTCCAGGGAGAGCACGGGTGCCTGTGCGCCGATCATCCAGTCGATCAGGGCGGCCGCAGCGTCTCGGGGTGCACCGGCCAGGCTGTAGCCGAGCACGGCGTCCAGGACGAGCTCGGGTCGGAGCGAGCCGATGTCGTCCGCGTCGACGACCCGCCCACCGGCGGCTCGGAACAGTGCGAACTGGTCGGCCGGGACGCCCGTGAGCCGGGCCGGTTCGGTCACCACCACCGTGACGTCTCCGCCGTGGTTGACCAGGTGGCGGGCGGCGCACAGCCCGCCGCCCCCGTTTCCCCCGGTCCCGGAAGCGACGACGATCGGGCGCCCGTCCCAATCCTCGCCCAGCGACTCCGCGCACAGCTCGGCGAGGTTCCGTCCGGCGTTCTCCATCATCTGGTACAGGTTGGGGCCCACCTCCTGGATCGCGACCCGGTCGACCTCGCGCATCTGCGCCGTCGTGATCGCCGGGACCAGGAGGCCGGTCGGGGTGGTGAAGGTGTCAGCTGTCATGTGCTCTCCCGAGGTGGTGGACCCGCGACGTCCGTCGATGCGCTGGCCCGATCGGGCGGCTCCCCCGATGTTCCAAAGGTGGACGGCGACGAGCTTCGCCTGGCCGGGCGGCACGGCGACCACTCTGCCTCACCCGCGATGGCCGAGCACCCCCGATGTCAACCGGGCTTGCGCGCCACGAACAGCAGGAGCGGCAATGCCAGGTGGCGGCCGGGCCCAGCCGTCCGGGCCAGCGCGGCCGCCGCAGCGTCGAGCTGCCGGGGTGTCCGGCCGGGTGTGTAGAGCGCCCGGACTGCCAACCGGGCATCCTCCGCGGAGTGCACCGGGAACCGGAACCGGTGCCGGTCTGCCCGCACGACGTCCAGGCCGGCACGTTCCATGAGCTTCGTCGGGTGGCGTCGGCGTACCTGCTGGGGCATGGCGCCGACGCCGTGCAGATGCCGGCCCAGCACCGCCAGCGGCACCACATCTCGCATGAGCAACGGCGACCGGGACGGCAGGAGGAACGCAGCCGTCCCGCCGGGGCGCAGTACCCGGGCCACCTGGTCCACCGCGAGATGCAGGGGCTGGACCAGCATGAGGCCCATGGACGAGACGACCGTGTCGACCGAGTGGTCGGCGAGCGGAAGGGCGAGGGCGTCCGCCTGCTCGACCGGCCCGCGTCCGCGGTCCCGCGCCGGTGCCAGCTCGGCCTCGGACAGATCCACGCCGAGGTAGGAGGATGCGGCCGTGAGACGTGGCTGCAGGGGAGCGCTGCCGCAGGCGACGTCCAGGACCGCCCCGAGCCGGTCCGGCAGGGCGTCGACGAGCCAGTCGTACGGGGAGCCGAGGCGCGGGTCGCGGACGAGGTCGAACGCCCGCTCCGTGATGCCGGGGTGCTGGTCGTGGTAGGTGTGCAGGTACTCGATCCACTCGGTGCGCACGTCCGGTCAGCTCGCTCGGCGGGCCTGAGCGGCGGCGACGTCCCATCGCGGCCGACCTCGCCTGGGAAGCCGCGAGCTCCCGGCGAGATGGCTCGGCAGCGCCGTGGCCACTCGGTGCCATGATGCGCGCGCCGCCCCTCGTGTGATCCTCACCCATGACCTCCTCTTGGAGCGGCCGGTTCGCGCTCCTCGGGCAAGGAACCCTGGGGCGGCTCCTGATTCCGCTCGGGCCCAGGGCACGACCTCGGCGTCGATGCCGGCGATGATCGTGCCCGGCTCGCCCGAGGAGGTACCGCCGTCGTGGAGCAGGCGCTCGAAAAATTCCGGCCGCCGGTCAGCCGGCCTCGGCCTGCGCGATGGCCCAGGCTGCGTTCACCAGCCCGATGTGGCTGAACGCCTGCGGGAAGTTGCCGAGCATCTCCGGGTCGAGGTGCTCCTCGGCGAGCAGCCCGACATCGTTGCGCAGACCGATCGTGACCTCGAAGACCTCGCGGGCCCTGGGGACCTGACCGGCCAGCGCGTGGGCGTGGGCGAGCCAGAAGGTGCAGATCAGGAAGGCGCCCTCGGTCCCGATCAGACCGTCGTCGCTCCGGTAGCGGTATACCAGGCCGTGCTGGTCGACGAGGTTCGCCTCGATCGCCGCGATCGTCGACAGGACCCGTGGGTCGTCACCGGGCAGGAACCCCACGATGGGGATCAGCAGTGCGCTCGCGTCGAGGGTCGAGGAGTCGAACGACTGGGTGAACGCGCCGAGCTCGGGGTTGAAGCCCCGCGTGAGGACCTCGTCCTCGATCGCGTCCCGCTCGCTCGTCCAGCGAGCCCGGGTGGCGGGATCGGCGTCGAGGTCGTCGGCCATGCTCAGCGCGCGGTCCAGTGCGACCCAGCACATCACGGCCGAGTGCACGAAGCGCCGCGGTCCCCCACGGACCTCCCAGATCCCCTGGTCGGGCTCTCGCCACTGGTCGGCGGCGGCGTCCGCGACGCCACGGAGGAACGCCTTCGTGACGGCGTCGGTCGGGAAGACCTGCGCCCGCAGCCGGTGGACGGCGCCCAGCACCTCACCGTAGACGTCCAGCTGGCGCTGGTCGAAGGCTCCGTTGCCGATCCTCACCGGTCGGCTGCCGCGCCAGCCGGCGAGGTGGTCGAGGGTGCGTTCGGCCAGGTCGTGCTCGCCGGCGATGCCGTACATGATCTGGATCGGGCGGCCGCTGCTCAGGTCGGCCGCGGCGGCGTCGACCAGCCAGGACAAGAACTGTCCGGCCTCGTCGGGGCAGGCGGCGACCCACAGGGCCTCGAGCGTCATGCTGGCATCGCGCAGCCAGGAGTAGCGGTAGTCCCAGTTGCGCGTGCCGCCGACCACCTCAGGCAGGGACGTGGTCGCCGCCGCGACGATCGCGCCGGTCGGGGCGAAGGTCAGTCCCTGCAGGACGGCGCCGCTGGCCCGGACGAGGTCGCGCCACGGCCCGTCGTAGGTCTGGTGAAGGGACGCCCACGAGGCCCACGCCTGCGTGGTGTCGACCAGGTGGCGGGCGACGTCGGCGGGGTCCCACGCCGGTGCGGGGTGACCCGGCGGCGCCCATTGCAGCGCGACCGTCGTGGTCTGGCCCGTGCGCAGGCGCACCCGTCCGGTAGCGGAGCCGCCGGCCACGCTCATCGGCACGTCCGTGCTCAAGGTGAGGAGGTCGGGCCCGCCCCGGACCTCGACCCCACGATCGGTGTGGCGCAGGAGGGGCACCGTGAAGCCGTACTCGGGTCGCGGGGCGAAGGACACCTCGAGCTCGACCTGCCCCGACTCGCACACGGCGCGCCGCAGGAGGGCGTGCGGCGCCCGCCGCCCGATGGCGTGGTCTCGTTCACCCTCACCGAGCGCCAGCGCATCGGTGACCACCACGACGCCCCCCACCGTGCGGATCGTGGTCTCGAGCACCAGGCCGCCGTCGAGGTAGCGCCGCGTGATATCGGCCCGCTCCACCGCACCGAGGCGGAGGTGCCCGGCCGTGTCGCCGAGAAGGCGGCCGAGGACACTCGGCGCGTCGAAGCGGGGGAAGGCCAACCAGTCCACCGACCCGTCGCTGGAGACCAGCGCCGCGGAGTTGCAGTCGGAGAGTAGCGCGTAGTCCGCGATCGGGAGGTCGCTCACGAGCGCTCTCCCCGGGCTGCTCGATCCGCGACGGGTGCCGGCCTGGCCTGAGTCGCTGTGCTCACGATGTTCTCCTCGTCCACGGTTCCACGTTGGTGCCGGTCCTGGCACTACGTCAACCCGCGCCGGGGCGGCGACGCTTCCACGAGGCGTCGCCCGTGTGCGTGGCACCGCGGAACGGTGCGGCCGGGCGGCGGGTTCCGCGGTGCCGAACCGGCCCGGTCCGAGAACAGGAAGGACGACGATGGCTCAGCGGGCGACGTTCGCCGGAGCAGGCGGGCAGCGGCTGGCGGGTCTGCTGGACCTGCCGGACGGCGAGCCCGTGGAGGGCAGCGCTCTCCCGCCACTGCTTCACGGGCGGCAAGGACTGCATCGGCCCTGCTCGGATCGCCCGGGTGCCGACCGCCCGCGGTTTCGCCGTCCGCCGGTTCGACGTCGCGGGACCGGGCGAGCCCGCGGGGACCGACCTCGTGGCTCCACCCGCACCGGACCGAGCCGCGACCGGGAATCGTCGGGGCGGGGACCGGGTTCCCACTGAGTCACCATCCGCACCAGTTGAGGGAGAGATCCGATGCGCGCAGTCTGGAACGGCACGGTCGTCGCCGAGAGCGACGCGACCGTGGTGGTGGAGGGCAACCACTACTTCCCACCCGAGTCGGTCCGGTGGGATGTCCTCGAGGCTTCCGACCACCGCTCGACCTGCCCTTGGAAAGGCCAGGCCCACTACTGGTCGGTCGACGACGGCGAGCGGAGCGGTACGGATGTCGCGTGGTCCTACCCGGAGCCGTCGCCGGCGGCCCGCGAGATCGCCGAACACGTCGCGTTCTGGCGCGGGGTCACGGTCGAGGCCTGAGCCCGATGGATCAGCAGACGCGGCCGGTCGCCCGGTACATCGGTTCCCACCTCGTCACGCGGGCGTTCGCGACCGACCGCACCGTGGTGCCGATGCTGGTCGGGTGGCGGCAGCGGGCCCTGAGCCGGTCCGGCGGCCTGCCCGCCGTGGTGCGGGACCCGGCGGTCCGCACCACCCCGGCCCACGCCCAGCACAGTGTCCTGGACCCGCAGGAGAACGCTGACCCACACACGCTCTTGCCGATCCTCGAGGCCCGAACCGGCCGCGGCACGGCGGCCGTACGGTGACCGCCGCCGGCCGGGACGTGCTCGGTAGGAGGCTCAGTGCCGACCTGGCGCTGGTGACGCCGGACGGCGGGGCCGCACGGCTGGGGGACCTCGCCACGGAGGACTGGCTCGTCATCCAGCTCGTCCGGTACTTCGGCTGCCTGCCGTGCCAGGAGTGGCTGATCGGTCTGGACGCGGCGGCGCCCGACCTGGCCGCCCTCGGTGCCCGTGCCGCCGCGGTCGGCGGGTCGGCCGACTTCCAGGCCAAGTGGCTGCGCGACGAGCGGGGAGTGCAGATGCCCCTGCTGCTCGACCCCGGAAACGGCCTGCGCGACGCCGTCGGCGCCGGTGCCCGGCTCGGAATCCGCCTGGCCGACCCTCGGGGCCTGGCTGCCTACGCCGGGGCACTCGCTCGGGGCGCCAGGCCCCAGCGGATCACCGCCGACACGGTCCGCAGCCCGGGTGTGGTGGTGCTCGACCGCGATCTGAGCGTGCGGTGGGTCCACGTGGGCCGACGGATCGGCGACTACCCCACGCTGGGCAAGGTCGTCAACGTCGTGCGGGCGCTCGCGTCTACCGGCGGTGCGTGACCGCCCCTGTCCGTGCTGATCACGTGACGGTGGTCGACGGGGAGTCGCAGACCCACCTCGTCCCCGACGCGCGGTGCGTCCCACACGGTGGCCTGAGCGCTCAGCGTGATGCCGACGACCGCCACGTGGACCAGCACCCGGGCTCCGTCCGGCGTGACGGAGCTGACGGTGCCCCGTACGTCCGCGCCCCGCGCCGTGGGCTCGGTCAGACCGACGACCTCGGGTCGAAGCACCAGCACCGCTTCCCCGCCGGGTCGGGCGACCGCGGGCGCCAGGGCGAGGTGGCCGAGCGCCGAGCGGTGCACCCCACCCCGGAGGAATCCCGGCACCGCGTTGTGGCCACCGAGGAACGCGTGGACGGGTAGCTCCGCGGGGTGCGCGTAGAGCTCACCGAGCGGTCCGTGCTGGGCGATCCGACCCTCGAGCAGCACCCCGACGCTGTCCGCCAGGACGGCCGCCTCGTGCTGATCGTGGGTGACCAGCAGGATCGTCGGCTCCACCGCCGCGCGCAGCTCGTCGACAGCACGTGCATCTCGGCCCGCACCGACGGGTCCAGGGCGCTGAACGGCTCGTCCAGGAGGAGGACGTCGGCCCGCGGCGCCAGCGCCCGAGCGAGCGCGACCCGCTGCTCCTGCCCGCCCGAGAGGGTTTCGGGGCGGCGGTGGGCGAGCGCGGACAGGTGGACCAGCTCGAGGAACCGGCCGGCGTCGGCGCGTGCGGCCCGGCGCCGCGCACCAGCGACGGCGAGTGGGAAGGCGATGTTGTCCAGGACGTCGAGGTGCGGGAACAGCCGGGGCCGCTGGAAGACCAGCGCGGTGCGCCGGTGCTCGGTCGCCACCCCACGCACCGAGCGCCCCGCGACCAGGATGTCTCCGCCGTCGGGCGTGTCCAGACCGGCCACGAGACGGAGCACCGTGTGGTCAGCTCCCACACGGTGTCGCTGGTCAGGGGAACGGACTCGGCCAGTCCTTCGACCGGCGGCACCGCAGGGGTCCCGCCGGTCGCGAGCAGGGCCTGGTGGAAGTGGTGCGGGTGACCGTCGACCTCGACGGTGGCAGGGCCGGTGAACACGGCGTTCCCGTGCAGCACGTGCCCCCCGCGGCCCTGAGGGCGTCCGCCGAGTCCTGGGGCTCGATCGCTGCGATCGTGGCCCGCACGTGCCCCACGACCTCGGCGAGGTCGACCCGCACGTCGGTGACGTGCACGCCGAGGGTTTCGGCATGGCGGGCCTCGGCTGCCCGGCCGGCGGCGGCGAGCAGGGCCTTGCTCGGTACGCAGCCGGTCCACAGGCAGTCACCGCCGGTGCGGTCGCGTTCGATCGGCGCGACCCGGGCACCCAGACGCGCGGCGGTCTTGGCACCGACGATGCCGGCTGTCCCCCCGCCGATCACCAGCAGGTCCCAGGGATGATTCGGTGCGCTCACGGTCGACTCCTCGAGGTCGGGCGGGTCGGTGGGACCTCTAGAAGCTGAGGATCTGGTGGCCGTCGCCGACCAGGCCGCGGATGTTCGCGTGGGCCTCGTGGACGCCGGCGTCGATGAACGCGGCGGCCGGCATCGGCCCGCCGTCGGCGCGTGCCAGGTCCGTGGCGGCGTCCTCGTGGATCACGACGGCGACTCGCCGGCATGTCCGGGTCGGGTGACCATGGTGTGCTTCCCCCCTGGTCGCACCGGGCTCGGTCCGACCAGGGGGGAACCCGTACGGGGCACGGTCGATTCCGTGCCCGGTGGACGGCCTCGACGGTCGCGGTCGTGGGCCCGAGCTGCCGGCCGGGCCGGCTACCGGAGCGCACCGGCAACGCGCCAGGACTATCCCGACAGACGTCCCGCCCTGGTCCGCGCGCGCCGTGGCGCGGCAAGGATGTGGCAGACGTCGGCATCGGTGCAGTCGGCCGGATCGAGGTGGCGGCCGCGTTCGATGAGATGGTGCAGCTCCGACTCCAGTGCGGCGAGCTCGGCCTGCCGCGCACGGATGACGTCGAGCTTGTGGCGCAGCAGGACCGTCACGTGCGCGCACGGTGCGGCGCCGCGGTCTCGAACCCCGACGATGCTCCCGATCTCCGCGAGGGTCAGGCCCGCAGCTTGCGCACGCCGGATGAACAGGACACGGGCGACTGCCGAGTCGTCGTAGGAGCGGTAGCCGTTGGCTTCCCGTCGTGGTTCGGGCAGGAGGCCCTTGCGCTCGTAGAACCGGATGGTCTGGGCGGGCACCCCAGCCGCGTCGGCGAGCTCCCCGATCAACATCCGGCCAGCGTACCCCTTGACCTTGCACCATGAGACAACGTCTACCGTCGCCTCATGGGCGCACCGACACTCGCCCCTCGACAGGAGACGTCATGAGATATGACCTGATGGTGATCGGTGCCGGGATGGCCGGCGTCGCCGCAGCCAACAAGTGCGCATCGCAAGGCTGGAGCGTGGCGATCGTCGACGACCTTCCCTACGGGGGCACCTGTGCGTTGCGCGGATGTGACCCGAAGAAGATCCTGCGGCGCGGCGCCGAGATCATCGACAGTGCCCGGCTGATGCGCGGCAAGGGCATCGACGCCAACGGGCTGTCGATCAACTGGGGCGACCTGATGGCGCACAAGCACGGATTCACCGACCCGGTCCCGCAGAACATGGAGCGGGGCCTGGCGGGCAACGGCGTGCACACGCTGCACGGCTCGGCGAGGTTCACCGGCCCGAACCGGCTCGAGATCGACGGCGCCCCGTACGGCGCGGCGCACTTCCTGATCGCCACCGGCGCGCGCCCGCGTCCGTTGGACTTCCCGGGCCACGAGCACCTGGTCGACAGCACCGAGTTCATGGACCTGCCGGTGCTCCCGAAGCGGATCCTGTTCGTCGGCGGCGGATTCATCTCCTTCGAGTTCGCCCACATCGCCTCCCGCGCCGGCAGCACGACGACGATCATCCACCGCGGCCCACGCCCCTTGAAGGGATTCGACCCCGACCTCGTCGAGCTCCTCATCACCCGGAGCACGGCCGCCGGGATCGACGTCCGACGCTCCACCACGATCACGGGCATCGACAAGACCGCGACCGGCTTCCAGGTCGGCGTCGACCGATCCGGCATCCCCGAGCGGATCGAGTGCGACCTCGTCGTGCACGGCGCCGGGCGAACCCCCGATCTGTCCCGGCTCGTCCTCGACGCCGCCGGCATCGAATGGGGCGAGCACGGCGTGCGGGTGGCCGACCACCTGCAGAGCACGAGCAACCCCGCCGTCTGGGCGGCCGGCGACGCGGCCGACACCCGGGGAATGGCCCTGACGCCGGTCGCCGTGGTCGAGGGCAAGGTCGCCGCCTCCAACATGCTCAAGGACACCACCACCATTCCGGACTACACCGGTGTCCCGACCGCCGTGTTCACCATTCCCGAGCTCACCCGGGTGGGTCTGCTCGAAGCCGAGGCCAGGGACAGGGGCCTGGATATCGATGTCCGCTACCAGGACACCAGCGGGTGGTACTCCAACTACCGCATCGGCGAGACCACCGCAGCCAGCAAGATCCTCATCGATCGCGCCACCGACCAGATCGTGGGCGCGCACCTGCTGGGGCCCGAGTACGGCGAACTGATCAACATCGTCGGGCTGGCGATGAAGCTCAACCTCACCACCCGTCAGCTCAAGTCGACGACCGGCGCCTACCCGACCGTCGGATCGGACCTCGGCTCCATGCTCTGAGCCTGAGCCTGAGCCTGAGCCTGAGCCTGAGCCTGAGCCCGGGCCCGCAGGCCGCGCCCGGCACCGCCGGCGGCGGGCCCGCCGGCCCCGGGCGCGGCCGCGGCTCGACGTGCGCCTGGTCACTACGATCTGGCCCATGCGCACAGATCGGCAGGGACGGCTCCAGGTGATCTGCGGACCGATGTTCGCGGGGAAGTCGGAGGAGCTCCTGCGGCGGGTGCGGCGCGCCCAGCTCGCCGGGCTCGCCGTCGAGGTCGTGAACCACGCGTTGGACCAGCGCCACGGCACGGGTGAGGTGTCCTCGCACGCCGGGCTCCGGATCCCCTCGCACGCGGTGCCCGACGTCGGGGCGCTCCTCGACCTGGTCGCCGGCCGGGCGCTGGACCTCCTGGCGATCGACGAGGCGCAGTTCTTCGGTGCGGATCTCGTCCCGGCGGTCGGGGAGCTCGTGCGCGGCGGCACGACGGTCGTGGTCGCCGGCCTCTGCGTGACGTTCGACGGCCGCCCCTTCGAACCGCTGCCGTCCCTCATGGCGCTGGCGGAGGACGTCACGAAGCTCACGGCCGTGTGCACGGTCTGCGGGCAGGACGCAGCGTTCCACCAGCGAGTGGTGGCCGACGACGTGGGGGACGCCCGCGTCCCGACCGCGGCGCACGTCGGCGGTACCGAGTCCTACCAGGCGCGGTGCCGGCGCCATCTCGAGCTGCCCTGAGGATCGTCCGCAGGAGCCCCCGGGGTTCCCCGCACCGGGCGCGCGCGACGGCCGGGCCCGTACCCTGCCGTCATGCGCGCAGCCCTCGCCCAGTTCGCGGCCACGCCCGACAAGGCGGCCAACCTCTCCGTCGCCACGGACCTCATCGCCCGGGCGGGCGCCGACGGCGCCGTCCTCGTGGTGCTGCCCGAGTACGCGATGTCCTGGGACGCGCGGGCGACCGCCGCCGACCTGCTGGCCGGCTCCGAACGTCTCGACGGCCCGTTCGTCACCGCGCTCGCCGCCGCCGCCGCCGCCCACCGCGTCACCGTGGTCGCGGGGATGACCGAGCGGCCCGTGGGTGGGGGAGGGCTGCCCGCCAACACCGTCGTCGCCGTCGGGCCGGACGGAGCCCTGGTGGGCGCGTACCGCAAGGTGCACCTCTACGACGCGTTCGGGGACCGTGAGTCCGACCGACTGGCCGCCCACCCGCCCGAGGCCCTCGTGCTGGACCTGGAGGGGGTGCGGGTGGGGGTCATGACCTGCTACGACCTGCGCTTCCCGGAGATGGCGCGCTTCCTGATCGACGCCGGGGCGGATGCCCTGGCCGTGCCCGCCACCTGGATGGCCGGCCCCGGGAAGGTCGCGCACTGGGAGGTGCTCGCCCGGGCACGGGCGATCGAGAACACCGCCTACGTGCTCGCCTGCAGCCAGAGCGGGCAGTACCGCACGGGCCGGTCCCTCGCCGTCGACCCGTCCGGAGAGGTCCTCGCCTCCCTCGGGGAGGGGCCGGGGGTCGCGGTCGTCGAGGTCAGCCCCGACAAGGTCCGCGCCGTCCGCGAACGGAACCCGTCGTTGGCGAACCGGCGCTTCACGGTCGGGTGGTGACGGCGGGCGCGTCACCGGCGCGGCCATACCATATCCAGCCGAACATCGGGTGACTACCGGTGGATCCGGCGGGCGATGTCTCATCAGCCGACCCGATAAATGCGCTGACCTGCGTGGATGCTAGAAAATCTCTTGCGGGAAATCTCACATACCGATCACGATCCCGTAACGATCTGACGTGTGGTTTCGCACACCACACACACGGGACCTAAGGTTTCGCACAACCCACCCGGTGTCGGCGCGCGACTGATACGTCTCGGCGCGTCAGGGCCCTGGCCCGGGCTGGCGGAGCATCGTGCTCACCCATCAGGAGGAACATTGAAGACCAGGCGTATGGCAGGCATTGCTGCCTCGATCCTCGCCGGATCCCTCGTGCTGGCCGCGTGCAGCGGCGGCGCGACCGACACGGCCACGGAGCCGGCAGCGACCGGGGACACCGGTGCGTCGACCGGGATCGTGACGGCCAACAGCAACGAGCCGCAGAACCCGCTCATCCCCACCAACACCAACGAGGTCGGTGGCGGCAAGATCCTCGACCTCATCTTCGAGGGCCTCGTGTACTACGACGCCGACGGTGCGGCCCACAACGCGGTCGCCGAGTCCATCGAGACCGACGACGCCCAGAACTACACGATCACCATCAAGGAGGGCCTGACCTTCACCGATGGCTCACCGATCACGTCCGCGAGCTTCGTCGACGCGTGGAACCAGGGCGCGCTGCTGAGCAACGGGCACCTGTCCAGCTACTTCTTCGAGCCGATCGAGGGCTTCTCGTACGACGAGGACTCCGAGCTCACCGGCCTCAAGGTCGTCGACGACACCACCTTCACGGTGGCGCTCACCCAGCCGGAGGCGGACTTCCCGCTACGCCTGGGCTACTCGGCGTTCTTCCCGCTGCCCGAGGCCGCCTTCAAGGACATTGCCGCCTTCGGCGAGAACCCGATCGGCAACGGTCCCTACATGCTCGCCGGCGAGGGCGCCTGGGAGCACAACGTCGGGATCGACCTCGTGCCGAACCCCGACTACTCGGGTGAGCGCGTGCCGCAGAACGGTGGCGTGTCTCTCAAGTTCTACGAGACGCAGGACGCCGCCTACAACGACCTGCTCTCCGGCAACCTCGACGTGATCGACGCGATTCCGGACTCGGCGTTCACGACGTTCGAGACCGAGCTGGGCGACCGCGCGGTCAACCAGCCCGCGGCGATCTTCCAGTCCTTCACCATCCCGGAGTACCTCGCGCACTTCGGGGACGACGAGGAGGGCAGGCTCCGCCGTGCGGCGCTCTCCCACGCGATCAACCGGGCGGAGATCACCGACGCGATCTTCCAGGGCACCCGCACCCCGGCCAGTGACTTCACCTCCCCGGTGATCGATGGCTGGTCCGACTCCATCCCCGGCTCCGAGGTCCTCGCCTACGACGAGGCCAAGGCCAAGGAGCTGTGGGCGCAGGCCGACGCCATCTCCCCGTGGGAGGGCACCTTCACGCTCGCGTACAACACCGACGGCGGCCACCAGGCCTGGGTCGATGCCACGGTGAACTCCATCCGCAACGTGCTGGGCATCGAGGCCGAGGGCAACCCCTTCGCACTCTTCGCCGACATGCGCACCCAGGTCACCGCCGACGCGATGACCGGTGCGTTCCGCACGGGCTGGCAGGCCGACTACCCCGGCCTCGGCAACTTCCTCGGGCCGCTCTACGGCACGGGTGCCGGGTCGAACGACGGCGGCTACTCGAGCCCCGAGTTCGACGACCTGCTCGCGCAGGCCGCCGCCGCCAAGAGCGTCGAGGAGTCCAACACGCTGTACCAGCAGGCGCAGGAGATCCTGTTCCGGGACCTCCCGGCCATCCCGCTCTGGTACTCCAACGTGACCGGTGGCAGCGCCGAGACGGTGCAGAACGTGCAGTTCGGCTGGAACTCCGTGCCGATCTACCACGAGATCACCAAGGCGGAGTGACCGCGCCCACACTGGGCTGAGAGCAGACGGGGGCGGGACCTCACGGTCCCGCCCCCGTTCGTGTGTCGGGGACATCGCGTAATGTCACTCCCTGTGCCGACGGCAGATGCGCCGCCGGGCGGGTCCGTACGAATGTGTTGAGGAGGCGACCTGATGGTCCGGTACATCGGGCGCAGGCTGCTGCAGGTGATCCCGGTGTTCTTCGGGGCCACGCTGCTGATCTACTTCATGGTCTTCGCCCTGCCAGGTGACCCCGTCATCGCCCTGGGGGGCGAGCGGGGGTTGCCCCCCGCGGTCGCGGACCAGATCCGCGAGCGGTACAACCTCGACCAACCGTTCCTCGTGCAGTACCTCCTGTACCTCAAGGGCATCTTCACGCTGGACTTCGGCATCACCTTCTCCGGTCGGGACGTCGTCGACGTCATCGCCCAGGCCTTCCCGGTGACCATCAAGCTGTCGATCATGGCGCTGGTCTTCGAGTCCGTCTTCGGTGTCGCGGCCGGCCTGTACGCCGGCCTGCGCCGGGGTGGCGTGTTCGACGCCGTGCTGCTCGTGACCAGCCTCGTCGTCATCGCCGTCCCGACCTTCGTCATCGGCTTCGTGCTGCAGTACTTCGTCGGCGTGCGGATGGGCTGGCTGCCCACGACGGTCTCCAGCGCGGCGACCGTCAAGGAGCTGCTGATGCCCGCCATCGTCCTCGGCGCGGTCTCCTTCGCGTACGTGCTGCGACTGACGCGCACGTCCGTCTCCGAGAACCTCACGGCCGACTACGTGCGCACGGCGACGGCGAAGGGCCTCTCCCGCGCCCGCGTCATCAACGTGCACGTGCTGCGCAACTCCCTGATCCCCGTCGTGACCTTCCTCGGTGCCGACCTCGGCGCCCTGATGGGCGGCGCCATCGTCACCGAGGGAATCTTCAACATCAAGGGGGTCGGCGGCACGCTGTACCGGGCCATCCTGCAGGGCGAGTCCGCCACCGTCGTCTCCCTGACCACGGTGCTCGTGCTCGTCTACATCGTCGCCAACATGCTCGTCGACCTGCTCTACGCGGCCCTGGACCCGAGGATCCGTTATGCCTGACACCACCCCGTACGGCCCCGCCGGCGGGCCGGCTCCCATCGCCGCACGGCGCCACCAGGAGCACTTCTTCGCCGAGCTGGACGAGACCGGCCTGGGCGCCGTGGACGCCGTCGCCGACACCGGCGCCCCGTCCTCGCTGTGGTCCGAGGCGTGGCACAAGCTGCGCCGTCGACCGATCTTCTGGGTCGCCGCGGTCGTCATCGCGCTGGTGGCCCTGATGGCCGTGTTCCCCACGCTGTTCACCTCGCAGAACCCGCGGTTCTGCGAGCTGAGCAACAGCCTCGGCCCCCCCGAGGCCGGGCACCCGTTCGGCTTCGACCGGCAGGGCTGCGACATCTACTCGCGCACCATCTACGGCGCCCGGGCCTCGGTGTCGGTGGGTGTGCTCACCACCCTCGCCGTCCTGATCATCGGCACCGTGATCGGCGCCATCGCCGGCTTCTTCGGCGGTTGGTTCGACACGATCCTCTCGCGGGTCACCGACATCTTCTTCGCCATCCCGCTGGTGCTCGCGGCCATCGTCGTCATGCAGGTGTTCAGCGAGTCCCGTTCCACCATGACCGTCGTCGCGGTGCTCGCCGCGTTCGGCTGGACCCAGATAGCGCGCATCACGCGCGGGTCGGTGATGAGCGTGAAGAACAACGACTACGTCACCGCCGCGAAGTCGTTGGGCGCGGGGCGGACGGCGACGTTGACGCGCCACATCCTGCCCAACGCTGCCGCGCCGATCATCGTGTATGCCACGGTCGCGCTCGGCACGTTCATCGTGGCCGAGGCGACGCTGAGCTTCCTCGGTATCGGCCTGCCGCCGTCCATCACGTCGTGGGGCGGGGACATCTCCCAGGCGCAGGCGTCATTGCGGGCCAACGCGGCCGTGCTGTTCTACCCGGCCGGGGCGCTGGCGCTGACGGTGCTCGGCTTCATCATGATGGGTGACGCGGTGCGCGACGCCCTCGACCCGAAGGTGCGCACCCGATGAGCACGAACACGTCCGCGGCGACGACGGTGGAGCGTGAGGCGGACCCGAACACCCCCCTGCTGGAGATCCGGAACCTCGAGGTCGCCTTCCAGTCCTCGACCGGCATGGTGCCTGCCGTGCGCGAGGCCAACCTCACCATCTACCCCGGCCAGTCCGTTGCCATCGTGGGGGAGTCCGGCTCCGGCAAGTCCACCACCGCGCACGCCATCATCGACCTGCTCCCGGGCACCGGGAAGGTCGTCGGCGGCTCGATCAAGTTCGCCGGCAGAGAGCTCGTGGGGGCCTCCCACAAAGAGATCGAGGACCTGCGCGGCCGCGAGATCGGCCTGGTCCCCCAGGACCCCATGTCGAACCTCAATCCGGTGTGGAAGATCGGCTTCCAGGTCAAGGAGGCCCTGGCCGCGAACGGCATCGCCAAGGGGCGTGCCGCGACCGCAGAGGTCGAGCGGGTGCTGACCGCGGCCGGGCTCCCGGACGCGGCGCGGCGCGCGAAGCAGTACCCGCACGAGTTCTCCGGCGGTATGCGCCAGCGCGCCCTCATCGGTATCGGCCTGGCCGGTCAGCCGCGCCTGCTCATCGCCGACGAGCCCACCTCGGCGCTCGACGTCACCGTCCAGCGCCAGATCCTCGACCACCTCGAGCACCTCACCAAGGAGCAGAACGTCGCCGTCCTGTTCATCACGCACGACCTGGGCCTGGCCGCGGAGCGGGCCGAGCACCTCGTGGTGATGCACCGCGGGCGCGTGGTCGAGTCCGGCCCGGCCCGGCAGATCCTCGCCGCCCCCCAGCACCCGTACACCCAGCGACTGGTCGCCTCCGCCCCCTCGCTGGCCTCACGGCGCATCGAGAGCGCTCGGCAGCGTGGCGTGGAGCCCGTGGAGCTCCTGGCCAGGTCCGAGGAGGAGATCGCCCGGGCGGCGAACATCGTCGAGGTGCAGCACCTGACGAAGGTCTTCCACCTCCGCGGCGGGGCCCCCGGCACCGGCGGGGCGTTCAAGGCCGTCGACGACGTGTCCTTCACCATCCCGCGTGGTTCGACGCTGGCGCTGGTGGGGGAGTCCGGCTCGGGCAAGTCCACCGTCGCCAACATCATGCTGAACCTCCTCGAGCCCACCGAGGGCAAGGTCGTCTTCGAAGGGACCGAGGTCGGCGCGCTCGACCGGCGTCAGCTCTTCGACTTCCGCCGCCAGGTGCAGCCGATCTTCCAGAACCCGTACGGGTCGCTCGACCCGATGTACTCGATCTTCCGCACGATCGAGGAGCCGCTGCGCGTGCACGGTATCGGGGACAAGAAGTCCCGCTCGAAACGGGTCGCCGAACTGCTCGACATGGTCTCGCTGCCGACGTCCACGATGCGCCGCTACCCGAACGAGCTCTCCGGCGGGCAGCGTCAGCGCGTGGCGATCGCCCGCGCCCTGGCGCTCCAGCCCAAGGTCATCGTCTGCGACGAGGCCGTCTCGGCGTTGGACGTCCTCGTCCAGGCGCAGGTCCTCACCCTGCTGAACGACCTCCAGGCCGAGCTCGGGCTCACCTACCTGTTCATCACCCACGATCTCGCCGTCGTGCGGCAGATCGCCGACCAGGTCGCGGTGATGGAGGAGGGCCGGATCGTGGAGATGGCCAGCACGGACGACGTGTTCGACCACCCGCAGCAGGAGTACACGCGAGAGCTGCTTGCCGCCATCCCCGGCGCCAGCCTCGACGTGCCGCTCGCCGGCGGTGAACACCTGCCCTGACGGTCGGGCGTGCGGCTCGGGCGAGCATCGCCCTCAGGCCAGGAGGCCGGTGGCGACGAGGAGGGCGGGCACCACGAGTGCCGCCAGCTGGGCCGCGTTGACGCGGCGGTGCACGGAGCCGGACGCCGCCGCGCGCTGGACGGGGTCCGTGCGCGGCTCCGCCGCCGGGCGCTCGACGACGGCCGCGTCCCGGCGGTCGGCCAGGCGGGCCTCGATGACCTCGGCGACCGTGACGGCGTCCCCGCCGCGGCGCAGCCGGGCCCCGCGCGCCGGGGCGGCCCACACGTCGAGCTTTCCGGACGGGATGAGCAGGCGCAGCCCCCACCGCGTCTCGACGCCGAGGATCGCGGACCAGGGAACCCGCGTCGTGCGCGCCACGTTCGCGACCTCGACGCCGTCGGCGGTCACCCGCACGGAGGGCCACCACAGCACCGCCCAGGCGAAGCCGGCCAGGAGCAGCGGGACGGCGCCGAAACGGACGAGGCCGGTCATCCCGCCGTCGTCCAGCACCGCGCCGGCCACGACGGCCGCCACGAGCCACGCGACGACGGCGGAGACGCGGCTGGCGACGGGGCGGAACAGGATGTTCGGTGCCATGGGGCCATCCTCGCCGAAGAAGGCCGCGCTGCGGGACCCGGTCCGCGCCGTCCGGAGGCCGTCCGGGACCGGCGCCGCATCGCGTTCGCCCCGGGCGCGGCGGTGAGCCTGGGCACAAGGGTGCCGGAAACGGCGTGCTTCGCAGTAGGATGCTCCAGTGGCGCCCCTGTCGGGGTGCCCGGCCCCGCCGGCGGACGGCTCACCACCCGCGCCGTGTCTTGCGCGGAGAACCGCCTCTCACCGATGAAATGAGCTTCGCGTATGCCTGTGCGCTCGGATCTGCGAAACGTCGCGATCGTCGCCCATGTCGACCACGGCAAGACCACCCTGGTCGACGCCATGCTGTGGCAGTCGGGCGCCTTCGGAGAGCACCAGCACGTGGACGAACGCGCGATGGACTCCGGTGACCTCGAGCGCGAGAAGGGCATCACGATCCTCGCGAAGAACACCGCGGTGCACTACCGCGGCCCGGCCGCCCAGGCGGCCGGGCTCGAGGACGGCCTGACCATCAACGTCATCGACACCCCCGGCCACGCCGACTTCGGTGGCGAGGTCGAGCGTGCCCTGAGCATGGTCGACGGCGTCGTGCTCCTCGTGGACGCCTCCGAGGGGCCGCTGCCGCAGACGAGGTTCGTGCTGCGCAAGGCCCTGGCCGCCAAGCTCCCCGTCGTGCTCCTCGTCAACAAGGTCGACCGGCCCGACTCGCGCATCACCGAGGTCGTGGGCGAGGCCCAGGACCTCCTGCTCGGCCTGGCGTCGGACCTGGCGGACGAGGTGCCCGACCTCGATCTCGACGCCATCCTCGACGTGCCCGTCGTCTACGCCTCCGCCAAGGCCGGCCGGGCCAGCCGGACCCAGCCCGCGGACGGGACATTGCCGGACAGCGAGAACCTCGAGCCGCTGTTCGAGACGATCATCGAGACGATCCCCGCCCCCTCCTACGAGGAGGGCGCCCCGCTGCAGGCGCACGTCACCAACCTCGACGCGTCCCCGTTCCTCGGGCGCCTCGCGCTGCTGCGCATCCACAACGGCGAGCTGCGCAAGGGCCAGACCGTCGCGTGGGCCCGGCAGGACGGCACCATGAAGAACGTGCGCATCTCGGAGCTGCTGCGCACCGAGGCCCTCGACCGGGTACCGGCCGAGCGGGCCTTCGCCGGTGACATCGTCGCCGTGGCCGGCATCGAGGACATCACCATCGGCGAGTCCCTCGTCGACGCCGACGACCCGCGCCCGCTGCCGCTGATCACGGTGGACGACCCGGCGATCTCCATGACGATCGGGATCAACACCTCCCCGATCGCGGGCCGCGTCAAGGGCCACAAGGTCACCGCCCGCCAGGTCAAGGACCGCCTCGACCGCGAGCTGATCGGCAACGTCTCCCTCAAGGTGCTGCCCACCGGCCGCCCGGACGCGTGGGAGGTCCAGGGTCGCGGCGAGCTGGCGCTGGCGATCCTGGTGGAGCAGATGCGCCGCGAGGGCTTCGAGCTCACCGTCGGCAAGCCGCAGGTGGTCACCCGGACCATCGACGGCAAGCGCCACGAGCCCATGGAGCGCATGACGATCGACGTCCCCGAGGAGTACCTCGGTGCCGTCACCCAGCTCATGGCTGCCCGCAAGGGCCGCATGGCGACGATGGCCAACCACGGAACCGGCTGGGTCCGCATGGACTTCGTCGTGCCCGCCCGTGGGCTCATCGGCTTCCGCACCCGCTTCCTCACCGAGACCCGAGGCACGGGGATCGCCTCCTCGATCGCCGAGGGCTACGAGCCGTGGCAGGGCCAGATCGAGATGCGCAGCACCGGCTCCCTGGTCGCGGACCGGACCGGCGCGGTGACACCGTTCGCGATGATCAACCTCCAGGAGCGCGGGTCCTTCTTCGTCGAGCCCACCTCCGAGGTGTACGAGGGCCAGGTCGTCGGCGAGAACTCACGCAACGAGGACATGGACGTCAACATCACCAAGGAGAAGAAGCTCACCAACATGCGCTCCTCCACGGCGGACAACTTCGAGAACCTGGTGCCGCCGCGCCGGCTCACGCTCGAGGAGTCCCTGGAGTTCGCCGCCGAGGACGAGTGCGTGGAGGTCACGCCCGAGGTCGTGCGCATCCGCAAGGTCATCCTCGACCAGACGGAGCGCTTCCGCAGCACCGCGCGCGACCGCCGCACCGCCGCCGTCTGACCGCTGCACCGCCGCCGGCTGAGCGGTGCGGCGACGGCGGACCGATCGCCGGGCTGGCACCCGCGGCAAAAAGGACGATGATGCTGTCATGGCTGCAGCGCACACCGCCGTGACGGAGCGTTCCGGGCTGCTCGGCGTCTTCGCCCACCCCGACGACGAGACCCTGGGTGCCGGGGGTCTGCTGGCCTCCGCCGCCCGGGCCGGGGTGGCGGTGACCGTGGTCACCGCCACCCGTGGCGAGCTCGGGGAGGTGATCCCGCCCGACCTCGCCCACCTGCGGGGCGACCCCGAGGGGGTGGTGCACGAGCGTGAGCGCGAGCTCGCCCGCGCCTGCGCCGTGCTCGGCGTCACCAGCCGGCTGTTCCTCGACCAGCTGCCCGGTCTCGCCGCCCTGCGGCCCGCGAGGTTCACCGACTCCGGCATGGTCTGGTTGCGCCCTGGTGAGGCCGGCCCGGTGGCTGACGCCGGACCGGACGCGTTCTCGCGGGTGGGCGTCGACGTCGCCGCACGGCTGCTCGCGGGCCTCCTGCGGCGGACCCGCCCCCAGGTCGTGCTCACGGAGGAGCCCGGCGGCGGCTACGGACACCCGGACCACGTCCACACCCACCAGGTCGTCATGTGTGCCGTCGAGCTCGCTGCGGGCGCCCCACCGGTGACCGAGCCGGACGACCCGCTCGCCGGGCTCGAGCCCTGGAGCGTTCCCGTGGTCGCCTGGACCGTGGAGAGCGAGATCCGCTTCCGCGCCGCCCTCCACTGGCTCGAGGAGAGCGCCGCGCGCGACCCGAAGTTCGGCCGGCGCGGCGACGCGCTCGCCACCCTGCCACCCGGGAGCGCCCTGCCCTCGCTCGTCTTCCCCGCCGCAGGCGTGTCCGTCACGGTCGACACGACGGCATCCCTCGATGCCGTCGCCGCCGCCATGCGTGCCCACCGCACCCAGCTCCAGGACGTGCACGTGCTCGACCGGGCACCCGCGGAGCACCGGCAGGCGCCCGCATGCGGCTGGTACGGCGTATCCAACGGGCTCCTGCTGCCGATCATGGGCACCGCGAGCCTGCACGTGGTGCCCGGCCGGGACCACTTCGACGAGCTCGCCGCCGAGCCCATCCGCACCGGCTACCTCGACCCGGTGCCACTCAGCGAGCGCTTCGGCCTCGCGGGTTCCATCGGTCTGGCCGGGCTGACCGTGAAGGACCGGCTCGCCGGGCAGTCGGGGCCGGCGCGCCTCGCCGCGTTCCTGGGTACCACGGAGGCCGAGTGAGCCCGGTCCTCGACGCGGACCGGGCCGGGCGTGCGGCCTCGGCCGCCGTCGTCGTCGTGATCGGCGGGCTGGTCGCCGCCAGCGCCACCCTCGTGCACCGCTCCGAGGTGGCCGGGCTCCCGGTGGGACTGGTGGCGGCGTTCGCCACGGTCCTGGTGGGGGCCGTGCTCGCCCGGGCCGTCGGTGACGGCGTCGGCGTGTTCCTGTACGGGCTCGCCGCGCTCCTGACCGTCCTGCTCATGACGTACTACGTCCCGGGCGGTGACGTGATCCTCACGTCCGGACCGGTGAGCTACGCCTGGCTCCTGGGCACGTCGGTGGCCACGGCCGCCGTCGCGCTCACGCCGCGGTCCTGGTACGCGGACGCGCCCGTGCCGCGTGACGCATGACGGCGGAGGATCCCGAGGCGCTCGTCCAGCGGTACCGCGCCACGATCGCCCGCCGGGCCGGCGGGGTGTCGGTCGTGTCCGTCCGAGCGGGCGGCCGCGACCTGGCGATGACTGCCAGCGACGTCGCGTCGGTCTCGCTGCGCCCCCCGATGGTGCTGTTCTGCGCCTACTCCGACGGCCGGCTGCGTGAGGCCCTCGATGAGGTCGACACGTGGGCGATCAGCGTGCTGGACGCCGCGGGCGCCGTCGCCGCCGAACGGCTGGCCGAACCCGGCCGACCCGCCCGCGGCCAGCTCCTCGGCATCGATCACCACCCGGGACCCCGCTCCGGCGCCGCGCTCCTCGACCCCGCGCAGGGCTGGATCGAGTGCCGGACCGCGTGGATCAAGACGGCGGGCGATCACGACATCGTCGTCGGCGACGTGCTGGACGCCACGCTCGGGTCCACCGGCACCGGGGCGCTCGTCTACCACCTGGGGCGCGTACGCCCGCTCCGCTGACATCGGCGAACACCCCGCCGTGCCCTCCCACCATCATCGGGCGGGCGCCGTGGTAAATCACAAGATGGTGACGGTCGGCACCTCCTCGCTGGTTCGGCCTCCCCGCCCCCGTAGCATGTCGAGGTCGTTCCCACGTGCTCACGAGGGAGACAGGTGTTGTCGGCAGGGGAAGAAGGCTCAGTGACGCACGACCGAACATCCGGGCGCGGAACCGGGGAAGGCGCCGGGCTCGCGCGCGACGACGGTGCCGGCCCCTCCTGGGACCTCGACCACGTCCTTGCCGCCCGTCGCGGGGACGGTGACAGCCCCGGCGACGACGACTCCGTCCCCGAGGAGCCGGCCGGCACCACCGGCCCCGACGGCTCCACCGACCCGGGGCGCACCACCGACCGGGGCACCGCCGTGGCCGAGCCCGCGACACCGGCGGACACGGCCGTCATGGCACCAGGAGCGGAGACCGAGCAGATGCCCCCGGCCACACCGCTCGCCCGCACCTCCCCCCTCGACGAGTTCGAGCCCGAGACGCCCCGCCCGCGCCGCGGCCTCGCGATCGGTCTGGTCGTGCTGCTCGTCCTCGCCGGCGCCTACTCGGCGGCGGCACTGCTCCTCGGGGATCGTCTCCCCAACGGGGCCACCGCCGCGGGCGTACCGATCGGCGGTCTCTCCGAGGCCGACGCCCGGGCCCGCCTGACCACCGACCTCGCCGCGGCCCAGGCGGAGCTGATCCCCGTCACGTTGCAGGGCGAGAACGTCTCGGCCATCGACCCGGCCGCCGCCGGACTCGCCCTCGACATCGACGCCACGCTCGACCCGCTGACCGGCCCCGCCTTCGACCCCCGCATCCTGTGGGGCCGGATCTTCGGTGCGGGGGAGGTGTCCGTCGTCTCCACGGCGGACGAGGAGGCGCTGCGCGCGGCGCTCGAGACGGCCGCCACGGAGCTGGACGTCAGCCCCGTCGAGGGCTTCATCATGTTCGCCGGCACCACCGCGGAGGTCACGGACCCGGTGCCGGGCACCGCTGTCGACATCGCCGCCGCCCAGGGCCAGGTCACGCGCGAGTGGCTCACCGCCGAACGCCCGCTGGAGCTGCCCACCCGCGAGGTGGCGCCCGCCGTCGGCGCGGCTGCTGTCGAGGAGGCGCTGATCACCCAGGCACAGCCCCTCGTCTCCGGCTCCGTGTCCGTCTCCGTCGGCGGCAACGTCGTCGAGCTCACCCCCGAGGCCCTGGCCGCGAACGCCGTCTTCGTCGCCACGGACGGCGCCCTCGACCTGGAGCTCGACGGCGCGGGCCTGTCCGACGCCGTCATCGCCGCGGACCCGAGTATCGAGATCGCCGGCACGGACGCCAAGATCGTCCTCGACGCGAACTTCGAGCCGGAGATCGTCCCCTCGACGGCGGGTATGGGCCTGGACCCGGCGGACCTCGCCCGGGCGGTCAAGACCGCCGGCATGTCCACGAACCGCACCGCGGTGGTCGAGCTCGTCGAGGCGGAGCCCGAGTTCACCACGGCGGAGGCCGAGGCGCTCGGCGTCAAGGAGGTCATCGCCGACTTCTCCACCCCGATGCCCTACGACCCGGTCCGCACCGAGAACCTCGTGGTCGGCTCGCGCTACGTCACCGGGGTCCTGGTCGAGCCGGGTGAGGAGTTCTCCCTGCTCGAGGCCCTCGGTCCCATCGTCCCGGGCCGTGGCTTCGTCTCCTCCGGCGTCGTCGAGGACGGCTTCTCCTCGACGGCGCTCGGCGGCGGGCTCTCACAGCTCTCCACGAACATGTACAACGTCGGCCTGATGGCCGGCATGGACGACGTCGAGCACACGCCGCACTCGCGGTGGTTCGCCCGCTACCCCGCGGGCCGGGAGGCGACCCTGTGGGTGCCGTCGAAGGACATGGTCTGGCGGAACAACACCGACTACGGCGTCCTCGTGCACGCCTGGGTGGCCGGCGGCCGGGTCCACACCCGCCTGTGGGGCACCCACGTGTGGGACGTCGACATCGCCACGTCCGACCACTACGACATCACCCAGCCCGACACGAAGTACAACCCGCGGGAGGACTGCGTCGCCGAGAGCGGTGGCCAGTCCGGCTTCACCGTGACGGTCACGCGTCAGCGGGTGCGGGCGGGCAGCCCGGCCGAGACCGAGGACTGGACCTGGACCTACCAGCCCTGGCACCACATCGTCTGCGGCGAGCCGCCCTCGGCGGGGGACGAAGCGCCGACGACCCCGGCGGCCGAGGCCGGCGCATGAGCCCCGACCCGATCCGCCGGGCCCGCCCGGCGGACGTCCCCACGATCCTGCGGCTCATCAGGGACCTGGCGATCTACGAGCGGGAGCCCGACGCCGTCCGCACCACCGCCGCCGACCTCACCGACGCGCTCTTCGGCCCCGAGCCGGCCGTGTTCGCGCACGTGGCGGAGGTCGACGGGGAGGTCCAGGGCTTCGCGCTGTGGTTCCACAACTTCTCCACGTGGGAGGGCGTGCACGGGATCTACCTCGAGGACCTCTACGTGCGCCCCCAGGCCCGCGGCTCCGGGTTGGGCAAGGCGCTGCTGCGCACGCTCGCCGCCCACGCCGTCGAGCGCGGCTATGCCCGGGTCGAGTGGGCCGTGCTGAACTGGAACGCCCCGTCGATCGCGTTCTACGAGAGTCTCGGCGCCCGCCCGCAGGAGGAGTGGACGACCTACCGGCTCACCGGGCCCGCGCTCGCGGCCTTCGCCGACGACGCGGCGCGTGCGGCCCGCGGGGTCCGACGCTAGGTGCGCGACGGCGGGGGAGGCACCCGCTTGCCCGTCACCATGAGCGCGGCCGGCACGTCGACGTCGCCGCGCCGGGTGCGCACGCGCACGCCGTGCGGGCCGACGGCGAGCAGGTCACCCAGTGCGTCGGAGACCCCGCCCTCGACGCGATAGCGCACCACGACGCGTTCCCCGACCTGCCAGTCCGACCAGGGCAGGGGCGGGGGGAGCCGGGAATCGTCCACGGCCGATGCCTACCCCAGGTCGCGCCACGGGTGCAACCCGCCGGCGCGCCGACCCCGCCACCCGCACCGTATCGTTCGTGATCCGTGCCGCGCTGGGGGATACTGGATCGCGGCGCCCCGTGCGCCGTCGCCGCTGAGGAGAGGATGCACCGTGACCTACGTGATCGCCCAGCCCTGTGTGGACGTGAAGGACCGGGCCTGCGTCGACGAGTGTCCGGTCGACTGCATCTACGAGGGCAAACGATCGCTCTACATCCACCCGGACGAGTGTGTCGACTGCGGGGCGTGCGAGCCGGTCTGCCCGGTCGAGGCCATCTTCTACGAGGACGACGTCCCCACCGTCTGGTCGGACTACTACCGGGCGAACGTGGAGTTCTTCAACGACCTGGGCTCGCCCGGCGGCGCGGCCAAGATGGGCGTCATCGACAAGGACGACCCGATGATCGCCGCCCTCCCGCCCCAGGTCTGAGGCGTGGCGCTCCACGGCGACGCACTGCCCGACTTCCCCTGGGACTCGCTCGCGCCCGCCAAGGCACGCGCGCGGGCGCACCCGGGCGGGATCGTGGACCTCTCGGTCGGCACCCCGGTCGACCCCACGCCGGCGGTCGCGCAGGACGCCCTGCGCGCCGCCGCCGACTCACCGGGGTACCCGCAGACGATCGGCACGCCGGCGCTGCGCGCCGCTGTCGTCGCCTGGTTCGCCCGGCGCCGCGGCGTCCCGGGCCTCGACCCTGACGCCGTCCTGCCCACCGTCGGCTCCAAGGAGCTGGTGGCGCTGCTGCCCGCCCTGCTGGGCCTCGGGGTGGGCGACGTCGTCCTCCACCCCGCGGCGGCGTACCCGACCTACGACGTCGGCGCCCGCCTGGCGGGGGCCACCCCGATGCCCGTCGGAGACGACCCGGCGACCTGGCCGGAGCGTGCGTCGCTCGTCTGGCTCAACTCGCCCGGCAACCCCCATGGTCACGTGCTCTCCGTGGAACGACTCGCCACGATCGTCGCATGGGCGCGCGAGCGCGGCGCCGTCGTCGCCTCGGACGAGTGCTACGCCGAGCTGGCGTGGGCCGCGCCCTGGGACGCCGCGGGCATCCCGTCCGTGCTGGACCGGCGGGTGACCGGCGGGGACCACACCGGCCTGCTCGTCCTGTACTCGCTGAGCAAGCAGTCGAATCTGGCCGGCTACCGCGCGGCCTTCGCCGTCGGCGACCACAAGATCGTGGCCCGCCTGACCGAGGTGCGCAAGCACGCCGGGCTGATGGTGCCCGCACCGGTCCAGGCCGCCATGACCGCCATCCTCGGCGACGACGCCCACGTGGCCGAGCAGCGCGAGCGCTACCGCCGCCGGCGGGAGGTGCTGCTGGGCGCGGTCGCCGACGCCGGGCTCGAGCTCGACCCGGCCTCCGTGGCGGGGCTCTACCTCTGGGTCCGTCACGCCACCCGCTCGGCCGGCTCCTGGGAGCTGCTGGACGCGCTCGCGGACCGGGGCGTGCTGGTGGCCCCGGGCTCCTTCTACGGCGCGGACGGCGAGGGCTATGTCCGGATGGCGCTGACCGCGACCGACGAACGGGTGGCCGCCGCAGCCGAGCGGCTCCGCGGAGGTCCGCTGCTGCCGTAGCCGGCCGATCCGATATGCGCGGTTCTCGTTCTACCTCCCGTATGGCATATCTTGGTCGCGAGTCATCTCGAGACCGGGCTCCACACCTGCTCGGTCTTCGCACGGGTGCCCACGGGCACCCCGATCCCAAGGAGGGGACACATGTCGAGTGCTGTACTGAACCCGGTGACGTTCGAGGCGGAGGGGAAGACGCTCAGGTTCGATCGTGTCCCTGCCGTCGAGGGCAACGACGGCATCAACATCTCGTCGCTGCTGAGCGAGACCGGGCTCGTCACGCTCGACCCGGGGTTCATGAACACCGCGTCGACGACGTCAGCCATCACCTACATCGACGGCGACCAGGGGATCCTGCGCTACCGCGGGTACCCGATCGACCAGCTCGCGAAGGGGTCGACGTTCCTGGAGACGGCATACCTGCTCATCTATGGCGAGCTGCCGGACGCCGCGACCCTCGAGGCGGTCACCCGCCGCATCAAGCGGCACTCGATCCTTCACGAGGACTTCAAGGCGTTCTTCACGGCCTTCCCCGCCAACGGCCACCCGATGTCGATCCTGCAGGCCGGGATCGCCGCCCTGGGCACGTACTACCAGCACACGCTCGACCCCAAGGACCCGTACCAGATGGAGCTCTCGACCATTCTCCTCATGGCCAAGGTCCCCACGATGATCGCGGCGATCGCCAAGCGCGCCAACGGGCTCCCGCTGCTCTACCCGGATGCCTCGAACGACTACATCGAGGACTTCATCCGGATGACGTTCGGCCTGCCCTACCAGCGCCACGACGTCGACCCGGCGATCGTCAAGGCCCTGGACATGCTGCTGATCCTGCACGCCGATCACGAGCAGAACTGCTCCACGTCCACGGTGCGCATGGTGGGCTCCTCCCACGCCAACATCTACTCCTCCATCGCCGCCGGCGTCGGAGCGCTCTCGGGCCCGCTGCACGGCGGCGCGAACGAGGCCGTCCTGGAGATGCTCGGCCACATCCAGAATGCGGACTACTCCGTCGAGGAGTTCATGACCAAGGTCAAGAACAAGGAGGACGGTGTCCGCCTCATGGGCTTCGGCCACCGGGTCTACAAGAACTACGACCCGCGCGCCGCGATCGTGAAGGAGGCGGCGCACGACGTGCTGTCCCTCCTCGGCAAGAACGACGAGCTGCTGGAGATCGCGATGCGGCTCGAGGAGATCGCCCTGCACGACGACTACTTCATCGAGCGCAAGCTCTACCCGAACGTCGACTTCTACACGGGTCTGATCTACAAGGCGATGGGCTTCCCGACGCAGATGTTCACCCCGCTCTTCGCGCTCGGCCGCCTGCCCGGCTGGATCGCGCAGTACCGTGAGATGATCCAGGACCCGGCCACCAAGATCGGCCGCCCCCGCCAGGTCTACACCGGCGCCCCCGAGCGCGACTACGTCGCCATCGACCAGCGCTGACCCACCCGCACAGCAGTGGCCCCTGGGCGCCGCGACGAGTCCCGGTCCCACAGCAGAAGGGCCCCCGCCCCGGTGGCGGTGGGCGCTTCTGCTTCTGTCCGGGCTCAGGGCAGGAACGCCTCCAGGTCGACCGGCTTGGTGAGGAGGCCTGATCCAGCGCAAGGTCGCGTTGCGCATCGTCAACAACGGTCACATCACGCTCGACGGCGTCCGGGTGCCGGAGTCCCGGCGCCTGCAGGACGTGAACTCGTTCCGTGACGTCAACCGCCTGCTGCGGTCGATGCGTGCGGACGCGTCCTGGCTGGCGGCCGGGGCGCAGGCCGGCGCGTACGAAGCGGCGGTGCGGTACGCGCTGGGCCGCACCCAGTTCGGCCGGCCGATCGCGTCCTTCCAACTGGTCCAGGACAAGCTCGCCACGATCCTGGGCAACCTCACCGCCTCCCTCGGGATGGTCGTGCGGCTCGCCCAGATCGAGGACGACGGCGGGCACCGGGACGAGGACGCCGCGCTCGCCAAGGGCTGGATCGCCCGCCACACCCGCGAGTCGGTTCCCCTGGCCCGCGAGGTCGCCGGGCAACGGCAGCGCGCTGGACACCGACGTCGCCCGGTCCTCCGCCGACGCCGAGGCGATCTACACGTTCGAGGGCACCAACGAGATCAACCAGCTCGTCGTCGGCCGCTCGATCACCGGGATCAGCGCGTTCGTCGGCTGACCGGTCGGCGGCGACCCGCTCAGCCGATGACGACGGTGCCCGCTGGGGCCACCGCCGCCGCGGTGGCGACCGCGGCGGGCACGTCCGCGCCGTCGAGCGGCGCCCACGCGGCGTCGTTCCCCGCGGTCCGCAGCCAGACCTGGCCGTCCACCGCGACGACGCCTGCGCCCGTGGCCGACGAGGACGCGACCGCCCACTGCGCGACGCCCCAGGCCTGGCGCTCCGGCGCCGGGTCGAGGCCGCCGGGCAGCGCCGTCGCGTCGACGGTGAGCACCCCGCCGGGCGCCACGGTGGCCCGGATGCCGAAGTCGCGGGTGATCCGCTGCTGGATGACGTCCAGGCGCTGGACGCGCGACGCCGGGTCACCCGCCGCGGCGCCGGCCGAGCCGCCGTCGGCCGCGGCGCCGTCGGCCGCGCCGTCCCCGACGGCGTCGAGGTGGCACGTCAGCGCGGCGGGGGAGTAGCCGCTCAACGCCGAGGCGAACGCACGCCCGCGGGGCTCGTGCTGCGCGTAGGCCTCGGGGAACGCGGAGCGCTGGACGCGCTGCGCGGCGTCGGTGATCTCCCGGCCCTGCCAGCCCTCGACCGTGACGAGCACGTCGTAGAAGGCGTTCGTCGAGTACACCGGGTCCATGACCTGCTCCACGGTGCCCCAGCCCTGCGATGGCCGCTGCTGGAACAGTCCCACGGAGTCGCGGTCCCCGTAGTCCACGTTCCGCAGCTTCGACTCCTGCAGCGCCGTGGCGATGGCGATGGTGGTGGCGCGGGCGGGCAGGTCCCGCCGCGCGGCGACGGCGCCCAGCAGTGCGGCGTTGTCCGCCTGGTCCGCGTCGAGGGACCAGGTGGTGGCGTCGTCGAGCGTGACGGTGCAGGTGCCCGATGGTCGGTCCTGGACGAGGAGGTTCAGCGCGACGACGACCGCGCCCAGGGCGAGCACCAGCGTGGCCAGCAGCACGAGGACGCCGCCCGCGCAGCCGCGCGAGCGGCGGTCACGCATGGAGGGCGGCGTTGAGCTCTACCCCGGTCCCCGGGCGCGGGATGGCCTCGACGGCGCCGGAGACGGAGTTGCGCCGGTACAGCAGGTTGTCGCGGCCGGAGAGCTCGCGGGCGGCGACCACGGTCGGGTCCGCCGGCCGACGGCCGGCCGGCCGGTCGTGCGCGGGCCGCGTGTCCCCGCCGGCGAGCACCGTCACCTTGGTGCCGGCGGTGAGGTAGAGACCGGCCTCGACCACGCAGTCCGCGCCCAGCGAGATGCCCAGCCCGGCGTTGGCGCCCAGCAACGAGCGCGGCCCGATCGAGATGACCTGCCTCCCGCCGCCGGAGAGCGTGCCCATGATCGAGGCACCGCCGCCGATGTCGGCACCGTCGGCGACGACGACACCCTGGGAGATGCGACCCTCGACCATGCACCGGCCCAGCGTGCCGGCGTTGAAGTTCACGAAGCCCTCGTGCATGACCGTGGTGCCCGGCGCGAGGTGGGCGCCCAGGCGCACCCGGTCGCCGTCGCCGATGCGCACCCCCGGCGGGACGACGTAGTCGACCATGCGGGGAAACTTGTCCACCGCGTGCACGGTGACGTTGCCGCGGGCGCGCAGCGCGGCCCGGACGTCCTCGAAGTCCTCGACGGCGCACGGTCCGGCCGACGTCCAGACGACGTTCTGCAACCGGGCGAACAGGCCCTCGAGGTTGATGGTGTTCGGCGCCACCAGGGTGTGGGAGAGCAGGTGCAGCCGCAGGTAGGCGTCGGCCGCGGAGGCGGGGGCGGCGTCGAGGTCGATCTCGGTGCGCACCACCTCGGTGCGCACGCGGCGCCCCTCGTCGGTGCCCACCAGGGCGGCGAGCACGGCGGGCGGCTCGGCGTCGGCGGGTGCGCTGCCGAGCGCGGGGCTCGGGTACCAGGTGTCGAGGGTGGCTCCGGGACCGGTGGTGGTGGCCAGGCCGAAGCCCCAGGCCGCGCGCTCAGTCATGGCACCAAGCGTACGTCGGGCGGGCGGGCCGGGGGCCCCGGGGCCCGGCTGCGCACGCCACGGCGCCGCCTCAGTGCCGCACGAGGTGGGGGCCGGCGGTCCGGGCCCCGAGCGCCCGCACCCGCTCGCCCAGCTCACGGTCGGCGGTCGTCACGGTGACCACGACCTCATCGGAGGGGGCGGCGCCGTCGAGCAGCCCGGCGACGACGTCGACCACGGTGTCGTCCCCGCCGGCGGGTGCCGCCACGACGTCGACTCCCGGGGCCGGGTCGACCCCGTTCGCGGCGCCCTCGGTGACCAGGACGAACTCGGGGTACCAGCGCCGGCCGGGCAGGTCGACGCCGGCGGCGTCGAGGCCGCAGCGGGCGAGCCGCGCGAGGTGGTCCCGCAGGATGGTGGTGGCGCGGCGGCGGTCCTTCCACCAGCCGTCCGGGCGGGAGCCGACGACGTTCGCGGCGTCGACGACCACGACGAGGCGGCGGAGCATGGTGAGCAGCTCGGGCAGGGCGTCCGCGAAGGCGGGGAGGAGGTCGTAGTCGTCCAGCGCGGCGACGTCGATCCAGGCCACCTCGAGGCTCTCCGGGTCGCTGACCCGGGGTTCGAAGGGCTCCACGGCCTGCGCCAGCACGGTGGTGTAGGTCCAGTCGGGGTGGACGAGCGCGCGGCACGCCCGCACCCGCAGGGCGGCGGGTACCACCGCGGCCTCCTCCACGGCCTCGCGCACGGCGCCCGAGACCGGTGTCTCGTCGTCGCTCAGCGCACCACCCGGCAGGCCCCACGTGCCGCCGTGGTGCGACCACAGGGCCCGGTGCTGCAGCACCACCTGCGGACCGCCCGGCGCCGCACGCCACAGCAGGAGCCCGGCGGCGCCGTTGCGGCCCCAGTGCTGGTTGCCGCACGCGCAGTCCACCCAGCCGTCACCGGGCTGGCGGTGCAGCCGGGCGTCGGGCGGGGAGGACGGGGTGCTCACCGCCCCAGCCTCGCACAACACCTGTCCCGGTCGGGAGGTACCCGGTCGGGCCCAGGCGTCAGTCGGCGTCGGGCCCGATCTGGCAGATCACCGCACCGGTGGCGACGTTCTGCCCCACCGCGGCGCTCAAGCCCTGCACGCGGCCGGCCCGGTGGGCCACCAGGGGCTGCTCCATCTTCATCGCCTCGAGCACGACGACGAGGTCCCCGGCCTCGACCCGTGCCCCGTCCCCGACCGCCACCCGGACGATCGTGCCCTGCATGGGGGAGGTCAGCGCCGCCCCGGTGGAGCCGGCGGCGGCCGGGCCGGACCGGGAGGTGCGGCGCAGGGGTCGGCGGGCGGCGCCGCGTGGGCCCGCGGAGATCCCCAGGCCGGCCGGGATCACGACCTCGAGGCGCTTGCCGCCGACCTCGACGACGACGCGCTCGGTCATCGGCTCCGCGGACCTCTCGACGGGTGCGACGGTGGTGGCCCGCAGGCCGGCGAGCGTGTCGGCGTACTCGGTCTCGATCCAGGTGGTGTGGACCCCGAACGTGCCGTCCTCGGCGGTGAAGTCGGGCTCGGCGAGCACGGCGCGGTGGAAGGGCAGGACCGTGGGGAGCCCGACGATCTCGGTCTCGCGCAGGGCGCGGCGGGCGCGCTCGAGCGCCTGGGTGCGCGTCGCGCCGGTGACCACGATCTTGGCGAGCATGGAGTCGAACGCGCCGGAGACGGTGTCGCCGGCCACGACCCCGGAGTCCACCCGCACCCCCGGGCCCGCGGGCCAGGAGAGGGCCGAGATGGTCCCCGGTGCCGGCATGAAGCCCGCGGCCGGGTCCTCGCCGTTGATGCGCAGCTCGATGGCGTGGCCCCGGGAGGTCACCTCGGAGTAGCCGAGCTCCTCCCCGGCGGCCAGGCGCAGCTGCTCGCGGACCAGGTCGATGCCGGTGACCTCCTCGCTCACCGGGTGCTCGACCTGGAGGCGGGTGTTGACCTCGAGGAAGGAGATGGTGCCGTCCTGCCCGACGAGGAACTCGCACGTCCCGGCGCCGACGTAGCCGGCCTCGGCCAGGATCGCGACCGACGCCCGCGTCAGCTCCGCCTCCTGCTCCGGCGTGAGGAACGGCGCGGGGGCTTCTTCCACGAGCTTCTGGTGCCGGCGTTGCAGCGAGCAGTCCCGGGTGGAGACGACGACGACGTTCCCGGCGGCGTCGGCCAGGCACTGCGTCTCCACGTGACGGGGGCGGTCGAGGAAGCGCTCGACGAAGCACTCGCCGCGACCGAAGGCGGCGAGCGCCTCGCGCACTGCGGACTCGTAGAGCTCGGGGATCTCCTGGCGGGTGCGGGCCACCTTCAGCCCGCGCCCGCCGCCGCCGTGGGCGGCCTTGATGGCGACGGGGAGCCCGTGTGCGTCGGCGAAGGCGAGCACCTCGTCGGCACCGGTGACCGGGTCCGCGGTGCCCGGCACGAGCGGGGCCCCCACCCGCTGGGCGATGTGGCGGGCGGTGACCTTGTCGCCGAGGGCGCGGATGGCGTCCGGTGGCGGGCCGATCCACGTCAGACCGCTGTCGATGACGGCCTGGGCGAAGTCGGCGTTCTCGGAGAGGAAGCCGTAGCCCGGGTGCACGGCGTCGGCGCCGCTGCGGCGGGCGACGTCGAGGATCTTGCCGGCATCGAGGTACGTCTCTGCCGCGCGCTGGCCGTGCAGGGCGAAGGCCTCGTCGGCGAGCCGGATGTGGAGCGCGTCCCGGTCGGAGTCGGCGTAGACGCCCACCGTCGCGATTCCCGCGTCGGTGCAGGCCCGGGCCACCCGCACGGCGATCTCGCCGCGGTTGGCGATGAGCACCTTGCGGAGCCGGCGCTGCTCGCCCGGGTGAGGCGATGGGCTCGTCATGCCACGCTCCTTCTCTGTGTCGGCCCTGGTGGGGCTGTCGTGCGTGCCGGGCCGTCGTCGGCGCGGCGGGCCGCCCGGGCAGGCGTCCGGGTAGGTGACCGGGCTACGTTAGCCGGACGCGACGCGTCCCTCCCAGTCTCGTGCGGGGAGCGGGCGTCGGTGCTGACCAACACACCAACGGCATGGGGGTGGCGTTGTGATATTCCCACAAAGCAACCCGGCGGAGCGAGGCGATATGGGTCGGTCGGTTGTCGACATCACGCTACTGCCGCATCCGGTGACCGGTGTCCTGTTCCCCTCCCCGGTCCCGCCGGGTACGGGCTGGCCGGGCGACCCGGCGACGGACCGGACGCCGGTGGCGACCACCGAGGAGCAGGTCGCCCGGCTCGCCGCGGCTGCGGACGACGTCGCCGCGCTCGACGCCGATGTCTCCGTGTGCCGGGCGTGCCCGCGCCTGGTGGCGTGGCGCGAGGGAGTCGCGGTGACGAAGCGGGCGGCGTTCGCGGACCAGCCCTACTGGGGCCGGCCCGGGCCCGGTACCGGTGACCCGCACCCGCGGGTCCTCGTGGTGGGGCTCGCCCCGGCGGCGAACGGCACCAACCGCACCGGGCGCATGTTCACCGGCGACCGCAGCGGGGACTGGATCTACGCTGCGCTGCACCGCGCCGGCTACGCGAACCAGCCCGAGAGCCGGGCGGCCGGGGACGGGCTCGAGCTCACCGGGGTCCGCATCGTCGCGGCCGTGCGGTGCGCCCCGCCCGCGAACAAACCCACCCCGGACGAGCGCCGCACGTGCGGGCACTGGCTGGACCGGGACCTCGAGCTCGTCGCCCCGGGTCTGGCGTCGATGCTCGCGCTCGGATCGATCGGGTGGGACGCGGCGCTGGCCGCGGCGCGCCGGCTGGGCTGGACGGTGCCGAGGCCGAAGCCACGCTTCGGGCACGGGGCCGAGACCACGCTGGCCACGCCGCAGGGGCACGAGATCCGGCTGCTGGGCAGTTACCACGTGAGCCAGCAGAACACCTTCACCGGCAGGCTCACCGAACGGATGCTCGACGAGGTCATCGCACGGCTGTGACCGGGCGGTCAGCGCACGCGCGGCGCCCACAGGTCCGTGAGCGCCACGCCGACCTCGCCCAGCAGGTCGCGCAACAGCGGCAGGCTCAGCCCGACGACGCCGTGGTAGTCGCCGTCGATGCCGGTGACGAACGGGCCGCCGAGCCCGTCGACCGTGAACGCGCCGGCCACCCTCAGCGGCTCGCCGGTGGCCACGTAGGCGTCGATCTCCGCGTCGGTGAGGTCCGCGAAACGCACGACGGTGGAGGAGGTGGCCCCTGCCTCGGTCAGCGGGCCGGCCGCGCGCGCCGGGCCCGTCTCGGTGGTACCGGCCGGGCCGGGTGCCTCCCCGCGGTTGGTGCGCACGAGCCAGTGCCCCGTGTGCAGCACGCCGGAACGACCACGCATGCGGCGCCAGCGGGCGGCTGCGTCGGCCGCGTCCGTCGGCCTGCCCACCACGTCACCGTCGAGCTCGAGCATGGAGTCGCATCCGAGCACCAGGTCGGCGGCGCGGGCCGCGGGACGGTCGAGCACGTCGTGCGCCTTCGCCCCGGCCAGCAGCAGGACCTGTTCGGCGGCGCGGACGGGGCCCTGGCCGGCGGCCCGCGCCTGCCGGTCCGCCTCGGCGAGGAGCGCCGGCTCGTCCACGTCGGAGACCTCGACGGTCGGTTCGATCCCGGCGGAACGCAGGGTGCCGAGGCGGGCGGGGGAGGCGGAGGCGAGGAGCAGGGTGGTCACGGCGTAGCAGCGTACGTCGCGGGGAGCCGGTGCCACGCTCGAGGGTCGTCCGGCAGCGTCTCGACCAGGGCTGGTCGATGGACCCGTCGTCCGGTCAGGCGGTCAGCGTCTCGCGCAGCACGTCCAGCCCGACCGAGCCGACGTCGAGCGCCCGGCGGTGGAAGGCTCGCAGGTCGAACGGCTCGCCCTCGGCCGCAGCCCGGGTGCGGAAGGCATCGCGGATCTCCTCCCAGAGCCGCTGGCCGATCTTGTACGAGGGCGCCTGCCCCGGCCAGCCGAGGTAGCGGTCCAGCTCGAACGCCAGGAACCCCTCGGCCATGTTGGCGTTGGCCTTCAGGAACGGCCAGGCCTTCGCGGCGTCCCAGGTGCCGCCGCCCCACCGCTCGGGGGCCGGCTTGCCGAGGTGCACGCCGATGTCCAGCACCACGCGGGCGGCCCGCAGGCGCTGCCCGTCGAGCATGCCCAGCCGGTCGCCCGGATCGTCCAGGTGGCCGAGATCGGCCATGAGCCGCTCGGCGTACAGCGCCCAACCCTCGCCGTGCCCGCTGACCCATGATGCCATCCGGCGCCAGGTGTTCAGCAGGTCGGAGCGGTAGACGGTCTGGCCGATCTGCAGGTGGTGGCCAGGTACCCCCTCGTGGTAGACCGTCGTCTTCTCCCGCCAGGTGGAGAACTCGGTCACCCCCGCCGGGACGGCCCACCACATCCGTCCGGGCCGGGAGAAGTCGGCGCTCGGCCCGGTGTAGTAGATCCCGCCGGACTGCGTCGGGGCGATGAGGCACTCCAGGCGCCGCACCGGCTCAGGGATGTCGAACTGGCTCGCCAGCGCGGCGACGGCGGTGTCGGAGGTGACCTGCATCCACTCGCGCAGCGCGTCGGTGCCGGTGAGCGTGCGGGCCGGATCGGCGTCCAGGCGCGCCATGGCGTCCTGGATGTCCGTACCCGGGCCGTACAGGGCGTCGGCGACGGCCAGCTCCTCGGCGACGATGCGGTCGAGCTCGGCCAGCCCCCACTCGTAGGTCTCGTCGAGGTCGACGACGGCGCCGAGGAAGTACCGCGACCACAGCGCGTACCGGTCCCGGCCCACGGCATCCGCCTCGGGTGCGTCCGGGGCAAGCTCCGCGCCGAACATCCGGGCGACGTCGGCGTAGGCCTGCCGGGCCGCACGGGCCCCCGCGTCCAGGGCCGCCCGCAGCGCGCGCGTGGGCGCCTCACCACCCGGCTGGGCGCCCGCGACGAACGAGGTGAAGAAGGAGGAGTCGGCGTCGGCGAGCTCGTCGGCCTGCTTGATGCAGGCCTCGACCTGGCGCACGGCCGCGACGTCCCCGGTGCGCAGGGCCGCGCGCAGCGACTCCTGGTAACCCTCCAACGCCGCCGGCACGGCCTCGAGTCGGGCGGCGATCGTCTCCCAGTCCTCGACCGTCGCGGTCGGCATGAGGTCGAAGGTCTCGCGCAACGACTGGACGGGGGAGGCGATGACGTTCAGCTGCCGGGTCAGCTCGCCCGCGTCGGCCAGCTCGACCTGCACGCCCAGGCGCTCGCGCATCGCGGCGATGGTCACGCGGTCGACGTCGTCGGCCGGCTCGACGTCCGCCAGCGCGGCGAGCGTGCGCCGGTCGTGGTCGGCGCGCGCGGCGATGCCGTCGGGGGAGAGGTCCGGCAGCTCGTGGTCATGGCCGGGCAGCCCCAGCTCGGTGCCGATGAGCGGGTCGAGCTCGACGCTGCGCCGGACATGGCTCTCGGCGACGGCGTCGACGTCAGTGGGGATGCGGGTGTTGTGGGTCACACGCCGAGGTTATCCCCGGAGCGGCCTCATCCGCCCGGACTACCCGTCGCGCGGCCACGCGTTCTCCGTCGACGGCGGGTTCTTGTGCCGACGGCGCCTGGTGCACCAC
>NZ_JBTSDU010000004.1:0-61784 GCF_054605595.1 Georgenia sp.
CCCGGGGGCGGGGCTCCTCACCGGCGCGGAAGCGGCGGCGGTCCCCCCGGGCCGCACGGCGGCGGGCCCGCCGGGCCGCGGCCTCACGTTCGCGGCGGGCATCCGGGTCCTCCGGCAGCGGCGGGGCCACGAGCGTGTCCTCGGGCTGGGCGCCGTCGCCGTCGAGCTCCGCCAGCTCGGTGATCTCCTCACGCAGCTCCTGGTACATCGGGTCGGTGCGGCGATCGGCCAGCTCCACCACCTCCTGCTGCTCGTACCGGGTACGCGGCAGCGCGTACGGCGCCACCGTCTGGAGCCAGTCCACGAGGTGCTCGCGCAGGAAGTACTTCAGGTCCGTCAGGGTGCCGGCGTCCTTGCCCGAGACGAGCACCCGCAGGCGGATGAAGCCGCCGACGGCGTCGTACACCTGGAGGAGGCCGGTGCGTCCGTCCCACAGGTCCGTGAGCTTGAGCAGCCGGGCGAGCTCGGCGCGCATCGCCGGTATGGGCACACGCCAGTCGGCGTCGATCTCGAAGGTGCCGAGCAGTGCCGGGGCCTGGCGGGTCCAGTTCTCGAACGGCGTCGTGGTGAAGTAGGTGGACGGCATGATCATGCGACGGTCGTCCCAGAGCCGGACCACCACGTACGTCAACGTGATCTCCTCGATGTAGCCGAACTCGCCCTGGACGATGACGACGTCGTCGACGCGGATCGCGTCCGTGAAGGCGAGCTGGATCCCGGCGAAGACGTTGCTGAGCGTCGTCTGCGCCGCCAGGCCGGCGACGACGGAGATGATGCCGGCCGAGGCCAGGAGGCTGGCGCCGGCCGCCCGCGCGCCGGGGAACGTCAGCAGCGCGGCGGCGATGCCCACGGTCCAGACGATCGCGACCCCGACGCGTCGCAGCACCTGGGCCTGGGTCTGGACACGGCGGCTGCGGGTGGTGACGACGTCGCGGTTCACCCGTGCCAGGGCGGTGTCCTCGACCACGCGCACCATCGCGGTGAGGAACCAGGTGAGGGCGACGATGAGCACGATCAGCAGGGCGTGCAGGGTGGGATCGCGCCACCCGGGCGCCCGGATGCCGGTGGGCACCTGCGTGGCGAGCGTGAACGCGACCATGCCCCCCGTGACCACGAGCGAGAGCTGGAACGGGCGACGGCCGCGGCGAACGATCATCCCGGCGTCGGGATGGCGCCGGTTCAGCCCGCGCACCAGCGCGGTGACGACGTAGCTCGCGACCAGCCCGGCGAGGGCGCCGAGCCCGACCCACAGGGCGACCTGGAGGATATCGAAGGTCACGTCGACGGTGGCCTCGAGCGTCGTTGTCGTCATGCGTCCAGGCTACGGGCGCCGGGTGGGCGTCCGCTGGGACGCGCCCCGGACTACGGCGCACCCCGCGAGCGCGGCGACCCGTCGCGCCCCGCCCACCCGCGTGCGGGGGCGGTCCGTCAGAGCGTCTTGACGAGGAACACCTGCGCGTAGGGGTTGTCCCCGAACGGCTTCGTCGGCTCGTAACCGGCGGAGCGGTACAGGGCGAGCGCCTCCACGAGGGACTCGTTGGCGCTCAGCACCACCCGGCGGCCGCCGAGGGCCCGGGCCCGGTTCTCCAGGGTGCGCAGCAGGAAGCGCCCCAGACCCCGACCCCGGGCGTCCGGGGCGAGCCACATCCGGCGGATCTCCACCTCGCCCGGTTCCCGCACCTTGACCCCGCCGCAGCCCAGGACCGCACCGCTGCCCAGCTCGGTGAGCAGGATGAAGTCCCCGTGGGGCGGGGTGACCTCGGCCGGGTCCGCCCCGCCGGTCAGGGCCGGGTCGAAGCCGCCCTCGAACCGGTCGGCCAGCTCGGCGAAGTAGGCACCGAGCGCCCTGGCGGCACGTTCGCTCGCGGCCTGCCCGCCGAGGATGCGCACCGGCGGCAATTCGGTGTGCGGCGAGGACTGGGTCATCTCCATATGGTGCCCCTCGGGGCGCCTCCTGCCTAGCGGGAGACGGGCGGTTACCGGGGCCGGGCCGGGCCCCCCGCCCCCCTCTCGCGTGCCGAGGTCCGCACCCCTACGCTCCCGCTCATGAGGCACAGACCGGACGCAGCGTGACCACCGCCACGCCGGGCGGGGCGAGGGGACCCGCAGGCACCGCGAGGGAACCCGCCGGCGCCCCGGGGGCACCTTCCGGCGGCACGGGAGAACCCGCCGGCGCCAGGAGCGCACCTTCCGATGGCACCGGCACACCGCACGGCGGCCCACCGGATCCGGCCCACGTCATCTCCGGCGGCACACCCGTCCGGCCGCGCGTCTGCGTGCTGGCACCGGGCCCCCTGCTCGTCGTCGAGATCACCGACCCGCACAGCGTCCCCGGTCGCTCGAACGAGCAGGCGGACGTCCACCTGCACCCGGGTGGCCAGGGCCTGTGGGTGGCGCGGATGGCCGTGTCGCTGGGTGGGGACGTCACGGTGTGCGGCCCGTTCGGCGGTGAGATCGGCCCGCTCGTCGCCCAGATGCTCACGACCGACAAACTCGTGATCCACGCCGTCACATACGGCGGCGGCAACGGCGCCTACGTGTACGACCTGCGCGGGGAGGACCGCAAGACGCTCGGGCACATGCCGCCGTTCGCGCTGAACCGACACGAGCTGGACGACCTGTACGGCACGGTGCTGGTGGACGCCCTGGAGGCGGACGTCCTCGTCGTCACGGGGGCCGAGCCGGCCGACGTCGTCCCGAGCAGCTACTTCGGGCGCATCGTGCGGGACCTGCGCTCGGCGGGCCGCCCCGTCGTCGCCGACCTCTCCGGCGATGCCGCGCTCGCCGCGGCCGCCGGGGGCCCGACCGTGCTGAAGATGAGCCACGAGGAGATCCTCGCGGCCGGTCTGGCCCCCGACGCCGAGGTGGAGTCGCTCATCACCGCCGCGCGGCGGCTGGTCGAGCGGGGGGTGGAGTCCGTGGTCGTCTCCCGCGCGCAGGAACCCGCGCTCCTCGTGACCGAGGGTGCCGTGCGCAGCGTCGAGGGGCCGGTCATGACACCCCAGGACCACCGTGGCGCCGGGGACTCGATGACCGCCGGGATCGCCGTGGGCCTGGGCCGGGGTCTCGACATCACCGACGCCGTCCGCCTCGGCGCCGCCGCCGGCGCGCTCAACGTCACCCGGCGGGGGCTCGGGACCGGCCGGCGGGACCAGATCGAGCGTTTCGCGCGACGGTTCACGATCCGCGACCACTGAGCGACCGCGCGACGGTTCACGATCCGCGACCACTGAGCGACCGCGCGACGGTTCACGATCCGCGACCGCTGAGCGAGAATGTGGGTGCGCAACCGACGTTCGAGGGAGATGGTCACGGGTGCGGGTACTTGTGACGAACGATGACGGCATCGCCTCACCTGGCCTGACGGTGCTCGCCCGGGCGGCCCTGGACGCGGGGCACGAGGTCGTGGTCGCCGCACCGCACCGGCAGTACTCCGGGGCGAGCGCGGCGCTGACGTCGCAGGAGGAGGACGGCCACCTCGTGCTGGTGGACGAGCGTCCCCCCGGCCTGCCCGACGGCGTCGAGGCGTTCGGGGTCAAGGCGGCCCCCGCCCTGATCACCTTCGTGGCCGCCTTCGGCGCCTTCGGGCCCAAACCCGACGTCGTGCTGAGCGGCATCAACCTCGGCGCGAACACCGGGCGTGCGACGCTCCACTCGGGCACGGTCGGCGCGGCCCTGTCCGCGAGCGCGCACGGGATCCGCGCGATGGCCGTCTCCATCGCCGCATCCGACCCGCAGCACTGGGCGACGGCCGGCCAGGTGTCCGCACACGGCCTGGACTGGCTGGTGAGGCAGCCCGTCCACGACCGCGTCCTGAACCTCAACGTCCCCGACGTCGCACCCGACCGGCTGCGCGGCCTGCGGTCGGCGCGGCTGGCCAGCTTCGGTGCGGTGCAGGCCCGCGTGAAGGAGGTCGGCACCGGCTACGTCCAGCTCACGTACTCCGGCGTCGAGGCGGAGGAGGAACCCGGGACCGACCACTACCTCCTGGCGCGCGGCTGGGCGACGGCGACCATGGTGCGTGCCCCCGTGGACGACGGGAGCGGGATCGAGCTGCCCACGTTCGACGGCGCCGTCGCGCGCGGCGCGGGGCCGGCGGACGACGGGCCGATGGTCCACGTCGCCACGGGCACGGTGATGTCTGCCGGGGCGGATACTCCGGCGGGGGAGATCGCGGACGGCGGCCCCTGATCCGCTCGGCCCCGGTCGGGACGCGCCGGGCCCGGTCCGCTCGGCCCCGCTCGCGGGCGGTGCGCTGCCCGGGCTACGCCCAGCCGAGCTCGTGCAGCCGCTGGTCGTCGATGCCGAAGTGGTGCGCCACCTCGTGGAGCACGGTGACCGCGACCTCCTCGGCGACCTCCCCGACGTCCTCGCACATCCGCAGCGTGGGACCCCGGAAGATCGTGATGCGGTCCGGCAGCGAGCCGGCCGCCCACCACGAGTCCCGCTCGGTCAGGGGCGTGCCCTCGTAGATGCCCAGCAGCTCCTCGCCGTCGTTGCCCTCGAGCTGCTCCGCGCTCGGTTCGTCCTCGACCAGGATCACGACGTTGTCCATCTGCGCCGTCAGCTCGTCCGGCAGGAGGTCCAGGGCGTCCGCGACAGCACCTTCGAACGCCTCTTCCGTCATCTCCACCACGGGCCCCATCCTGCCGTGCCGGTCACGTGAGCGGGACCACAGGAACCGGCTTTGCTCTCGGTCCGTCCTTCCCCGTATGCTGTCCGAGGTCTTGGGGCGCTCCGGCGTCACGGGTTGTCCACAGCAAGAACGGGCCCCCATCGTCTAGCGGCCTAGGACCCCGCCCTTTCACGGCGGTAGCACGGGTTCGAATCCCGTTGGGGGTACGCACCACCAGTAGGATCAGCAGTACCAGGCTCCATGCCTCATACACGAGGCCCCGTAGCGCAGCTGGTTAGCGCGCCGCCCTGTCACGGCGGAGGTCGCGGGTTCAAGTCCCGTCGGGGTCGCCGGTACGGACGCCCAGTCCCACCAGGACTGGGCGTCCGTGTCAGGGCTCTGTAGCTCAGTTGGTAGAGCGTTCGACTGAAAATCGAAAGGTCACCGGATCGACACCGGTCGGAGCCACCGCAGAAGGCCCCGCACGTGAGTGCGGGGCCTTCGTCGTTCCGCCAGCCGTTTGTCCTGGTCAGACGCCCTGTCCGTGGCGTGGGACGCCGCCTCGGCGCCTCGTCACTGAGGTACCCGCGGCGCTCACAGACCCGGCCCCGTGCGACGGTGTGCCATATCTGTGCCATATCCGCCGGTGGTGACGCGGTCGAACACCGCACCCGCGCGCCGGGCGACGCCCTCGCGGGCGCGGGAGTAGCGCTCGGTGACCTGGAGGCTGGAGTGCCCGAGCACCGCCTGCACGTCGGGTGCGGACGCGCCGGCGTCGATACTGGTAACCGGCAGTGTTCGGATCCGGTTGAATAGCCTCCGTGGCGTACCTGTTGTCCTGGTTATTCGTCATGGTTGGTGATCGCGTTCCGGGCTAGTTCGGCGGCGTAGCGGGACCAGTCGCCTCCGGCATCTCGAGTCCATCGGGTTGCGGTTCCTGGGGTGAGGTTTAGGAGTTCGGCCAGTACGGCTGCGGGGACCTCGGAGGCGAGTTGAAGCAGTGTGGCGCGTCGTGCGGGCAGGGCTCGGATGCCGAGTAGTCGCAGGCGTTCGCCCAGGCGTGATGCGGTGATGGGTCGTCCTGGTAGGGGCCCTGGGAACAGCCACGGGCTGGTGGCGGGTGCCCCGACACCGCGGTGGCTACGGCGACCGACGTCGATCAGGTCGGTGAGCAGGCCCGATAGTGGCTCTGGGACGGTGATGTCGTGGATTCCGAAGCGCAGCGAGACGCTGTCGGGGTGACGGTGTACTTGTTCGGTCCTCATGACCACGATCCGGGACAGTTGCTGGCCGTAGCAGAGCAGGAGGGCGCCGGCGACCCGGTCGGCGAGGTCGATGGTGTCGTCGTGCAGGAGGCGAGCGATGAGCATCCAGCGTTCGTCGGCATCGATGCTGGTTCCGGTGGTCCGTGGCACGGCAGGTACGAGCATCGGAAGGCAGTGGTGGTGTTCGGCGGCCCAGCCCAGGAAGTCTCGAACTGGGTATCCGGCAGGCCACTCGGCGAGCCAGCTGTCGACGTCGCCTTGGCTGCACTGGGCCAGCGGGACGCCACGTGGATGGAGCCAGGCCAGGAAGCGGATGGCGACGAGCAGCTGGGTGCGGGGGTAGCTGGTCGGGCTCTGGCCGGTGGTGTTGTGCGCCGCCCGTCGGCGTAGTCGGCGCAGGACCTGCCAGGTGGCGTAGGCCTGCAGCAGCCGGCGATGTTCGCCGTCCTGGACGTCGGCGAGCACGTCGGCGACCCAGGCCTCGATGCGGGCCAGGGGTTCGTCGCGGGCTGGGAGCACGTCGGCCATGACGAGCACGTGCCGCAGGTAGTCGGCGCCGCGCCGGCGGGGGTGGGCGTCGAGCGCGGCGTGGCTGATGGCTGTGGTTCCGGCGGCGAGGTCGGCCAGGACTGCGGCGCCGGCACCGCGTCGTAGCCAGTTCAGTGCGGTCCGCGGGATGCTGGTCGCCGCGATCGCGTCGCCGACCGCGACCAGCGCGTCGGGGACCTGCTCGCCGCCGGCACGGAGCAGTTCACCGGTGCGCCGAACCAGCGAACAGCGTTCGCATCGGCCGCGTTCGTAGAGTTTGTCCTCGCGGCCGCAGTCGGCGCAGACGTGGGTTGTCGCCAGCCCGGCGCAGTCGGCGCAGGTGCTTGCGTCGGGTCCGGGTGGGCTGACCAGTCGGCGTGAGGTATGGCAACCGCTGCAGGTGCCGCGGTGGCGCAGCGCCGCGGTGTAGCAGGGGCCGCAGACCGGCCCCTCGGCCCAGTTCGCCACAGGTGGCTTGTCCTGGCCGCAGTGGGCGCAGGCGGCGGTGCGGCGCGGCGCGCAACTGGTGCAGATCGGGGTGTCGGTGCTGGCGAAACTGCACGGCCGGCGACGCCCGCAGCCCGAGCACAGAGCCTGGGGTTGCTGGAAACAGCCGGTGCAGATGTCGGGCTCGTCGCCGTGGGCGCGGCGGGCGATCCGACGGGTCCGTCCGCACCGCCCGCACTCGCGCCTGGGGCGGTCCGCGCAGCGAGCACATACCGGCCGGCGCTCACTGTCTCGGCCGGCGACTGGTTTGACCACACCGCAGCGGGCGCATTCTTCGGCGAGCTGGCGGCGTCGGCACCGCGAGCACACCCCGCCGGCGCTCGAACGGGTCAACTGGTGGCCGGTCCGTGCACAGACCACGCAACTTGGCGCCGGCAGCGACGAAGCGCCGTGAGCCCGCAGCGCTTCGACCAGCCGGCCGACCACCGGTGGCGCTCCGATTGCCAACGCGGCCGGGTCAGCGGCCAACGCTTGGGCCAGGCTGCGCAACGCCGCCGGGTGCCCCGCCACCGTCGCCAACGCGGTTTCAGCCTGGGCCGTGGTCAGGGTCGGGTCAGTGGCCAGCACGGCGGCCAGGACCTGCTGGTGTCTCTGCTCACCGGTCACCGACATCAACCATCTACTCCGATGGTGCCGGGACGACCCGTGCCCGTCGTGGCCGGGCCGGCGGTGCCGAGCCGGCCGAGGTGCCCTTCGCGGCAAGGGGGTCCCCTGCATAGGGCTCGACCAAGTCGGCGGGCGAGCAGTCCAAGATGTCACACAACGCCGCCAACGCCGCCAGATTCAGCCGCTGGGGGACCCGGACCACCAGCCGGTAGACCTGCTCCCGGGACAGGCTCACCCCGCGCTCGGCCAGCAGCGGGATCAGGTCTGTGGTGGCGAACATCCCGCGCTCGGCCATCAGCCGCCGAAGGTGCCAGTGGTAGCCCACCTGCCGTGTCATCTCACCCTCCCACGGTGTCGGTCTGGAACGCCCGGGCTAACGCCGAGCGCAGCATCTGGTTCTTCGCGTCCGCACCGACCGTGGTGTAGATCGCGGTCGTCGAGGCCCACGAGTGCCCCACCTGCTGCTGCACGAACAACGGGTCAACGCCGTCCTCAATCAGGTGTGACACGTAGGAATGCCGCAGGCAGTGGACCGATAACTCAACTGGCAGCCCGGCCGCCGCCCGGTAGAGCGCGAACCGGTCATCGACCGAGCGAGTCGAGATCCGCCCCCCTCGTTCGGTTGGCCAAAGCGCGGCCGGGTCGACGCCCTCAAAGCGTGGCCGTACCTCGGCCAAGTACTCCTCAAGCGCCTCGACCGCCCACGGCATCACGCTAGCCACCGCCCGCCGACGTGGCGCAGAGCCGCGCATCGCCTTACCGAACCGGACGTGACACACCCCGAACCCGCCGAGCTGGGCCGCTGCGGGGTTGGCGGTGAAGTCGGTCAAGTCCAACATCGCCACCTCCCGGCAACGTAACCCCCAGCCGTAAGTCACCTTCAACAGCGTGGCGTCCCGAAACGCCGTCAGCCACCCCTTGCGGCCCGAGCCAGCCAGCCGCTGGGCCCGGTCATCGGCGGCGTCGAACAGCGCCTGGCACTCCACCCGCGACAGCGGCCTGCGTTCCGGACGACCCTCATAGTCCGCGACATGGACCGCGGTGTTGTCCTCGTGGCAGACCTGAGTCGGACGGGCACCGACCCGCTGCTCACACTCGGCCACCCAGCCGTAGCGCGGATCGATCGCATAGGCGCAGAACGCCGCCACCGCACCCTGATAGTTGCGCACCGTCGAATGCGCCCAACTGCTGCCGGCAACCCAGCGCTCGAGGTCCTCGGCCCGCCAGTTCCACGGCCAAGCTTCGCAGAACACCTGGAAGCGGCGCACCGTCCGCTCACGCCCATCGATCAACGACCCGCCGAGCCGACGACTGAGCTGCTGACGACGCCACCCGATAAGCATCTCCTCGAACAACACCGACTCCACCCGCAGCGGCGTCGCAGCCGCCACCAGCGCCAGCGCCGTCACACCCGGTTGCTCCATCCCGGCCCCCGTTCCCGCCGGCATCACACGCCTCATCGAGACATCCAAGGCAACTAAACCGGATGCCTCATTGTGACACCAGACATGACAAGCCCACGTCACCGCACGTCAGACGGCGCGTCGAAGACAACCAGACCTATCCAGACGACCACCGGATAAACGCCAAGCGCAGCAGGCACACGGGTCACACAATCCGTCGGGTGCCTCCCGATGTTGCATCTGCTGCAACTCTGCGAACTATCAGCAGGCTCGCGGAGTAGTGCCGCAGCGAGTGGAAGGTGACTCCGGGAGTTCCGGCTGCCGTGACGACCGCTCGCCAGGTGGTCCCGAAGGCGGACCGGCGCAACGGTCACCCAGCTCGTTGGTGAACAACAGCCCGTCCGGTCCGGTGCCGAAGGCCGCGAGGTGCACGGCCAGTGCATCGACGACGACCGTGGGCAGGGGAACCGTCCGCACGCTCGAGGCGGTCTTGGGCGGGCCGAACTCGGGCGCGCGGCCCGTGACGGTTGTCAGCTGGCGGTCGATCGTCACGCGCCGCCGCAGGAAGTCCACCCGATCCACGGTGAGGCCGAACGCCTCGCCCTGGCGCAGCCCCGTACCGGCCGCGAGCGTCGCCAGCGCCCGGTACCGCTTCGGGAGCGCGGAGGTGATGGTTCGGACGGTCTCGGTGCTGATCGGCTCCACCTTCGCCCTGCGGGGCTTGGGGAAGCGCACTCCGGTACATGGGGATGATGCGATGCGCCGGTCCAGTACGGCGGCCTTGAACACGGCGGAGACGTGCCGGTAGATCACCGACACGGTGGCGGGGGGCTGCCGGCGAGGAGTCGTCGTTCATGACGGGCGCCGAGCTCGCCGTCGACGGCGGTGCCGTGCTGGGCTCGATCGCCCCGGTGACCTGACCCAGCCCCACCAGGGCGTCCGCCGCCGTGACGTTGCGGGCGGCGGACCCACCGGTCAGACCACTTCCAGGTCGGCATGTGCCGCATCACGTCAGCACTCGGGGGACCCGCCCTGGCGACGTGCCGCGCCCTCGAGGCGCCCGCTCAGCGCCGCACTGAGGACGGCTACGCTCGCCCGGATCTGCCGCGTTGAGGGCGGCTACGCTCGCCCGGTCATGGCCGCTGTCCGGCGTCGCAGGTGTCAGGCGGGGTTTCGCACAGCGTGGCGGACGTGGATCACGCCGTTCTCGAATCGTCGGTGGTCTAGCAGCTCGAGGTCGAGTCGCACGCCCCGAGGCAGCGCCGGCTTGCCGCCGCCCACGAGGACCGGGCACAGGAGCAGCACGCACTCGTCGACCAGACCGTGCCGGAAGGCCTCCGCCGCGATCCCCGCGCCCCCGATGCTCAGGTCCGAGCCGGAGGTCTCCTTGAGCCGTCGCACCGCCTCCGGCTCGAACTGCCGCTCGATCCTCGTGCGCGCGGTCGAGACGTCGGTGAGTGAGGAGGAGTAGACGACCTTGTCGGTGTCACGCCAGATCTCGGCGTACTCACGGACCACCGCGGGCTCGTTCGTCAACCAGGCGTCGCTCTCCCAGACACGCATCGTCTCGTACATGCGTCGCCCATAGAGCGACGTGCCGATGTGCCGCTCGTGCTCGTTCCAGAACGCGTGCACGTCCTCGTCAGGCACGGACCAGTCGAACGAACCGGTCTCGTCCTCGAGGAAGCCGTCGAGCGAGATGTTGGCCGCGTAGATCAGCTTGCCCATGGAGCCCTCCGCCCGGACGAGGGCTCCAGCGTGCAGCGTCACGCCGACACCGGCAACACGTTCGAGTGTGAGCCCCCCCCGCCGAAGAGAGCCGAGGGAAGAGAGCCGAAGAGAAGGGACCAGGGCGCTGCCGCCGGCGGTGGGCGGTCCGCACCTTCGCGCGCTCATGCGCGATCCGCGCGCCTGCTGGGTTCCGTCCGTCGTCGACGGCGTCCCCCAGCCCTGCCGATCTTGCTTGCAATTCGCTAGCATGAGGTCATGTCGACGCTCTACATCCGCGACGTCTCCGACCAGGTCGCAGAGACGCTCAAGGCGCGCGCCGCGGCCGAGGGCAAGTCCCTGTCCGCCTACGTCGGCGCCGAGCTCACGAGGTTCGCCACCCGGCCCACCAACGCGCAGCTCGTCGCCCGACTCCGCGAACGCGACCTCTCCGTCGGCCCGACCTCCGAGGAGATCCTCCAGGAGCTCCAGGCCGGTCGCCGGTGATCGTGATCGACGCCTCGGCGATGGTCGAGGCGCTGGTCGCTCGGGATGTCGACCCCGCGTTCCTCGACGTGCTGGCCGGTGAGCTGGACGCTCCGCACCTGCTCGATGTGGAGGTGATGTCGGTGCTCCGCGGGCTCACCCTCGCGGGCAAGCTCGACCCGATCTCGGCGGAGCAGGCCAGGCGAAACCACTTCGCGTTCGCCATCACGCGCCACGAGGTCGAACCCTTCGCTGATCGCATCTGGGACTTGCGCCACCAGTACACGAGCTACGACGCGTGCTACCTGGCCCTGGCCGAAGCCATCGAGGCCCCGTTGTACACGTGCGACTCCAGGCTCGCCGGCAAGAGCCACGACGCCGACGTCCGCGTCGTGGCTCGCGTGCACTGACCCGCTGCGCCATACATCGCCGTACCCGTGTCCAAGACCGGAACGGTCCCGGGAGATCGGGACCGGTGCCCCTGCCGGGCGGGACATCGGGCGACGAGCATCGGAACCCCACTCCCAGAGAGGCTCCGAGATGACCACCATCGACCGTCAGACCCACTCCCAACATTCCGGACACCATCCCGCAGTCGTCACGATGGTGATTGCGGCTCCGCTGCTGTTCCTCGCCGGCCAGGCGCTCCTGCCGGTCATGCCCGAGACCCTGCACGGCGCGTACACCGTGATGCTGGCCCACACGAACCAGTCGGTGATCGCCCAGCTGCTGACCGCCGCCGGGGCGTTCCTGCTCGCCCCCGCGGCGGTCGTCTACTGCCGCAACGTCCCGGAGGGTCGCGGACGCCGTCTGCTCGTGGGCGGTGCCGTGGCCTTCGGCGTAGCGACGTTCTTCAATGCACTCAGCCAGGTGGTCGAGGCCTACACGACACAGATCACCACCGCCCCAGGAATCGATCGCGCCGTCGGGGAGCAGGTGATGGGCGAGCTGGACGGAGGGAGCCTGATCACGCTGCCGCTCGGGTTCTGGTCGATCCCGGTGTTCGCTCTCGGTGCCATCGTGATGGCGGTCGGGCTGCTGCGCTCACGTCGTGTCCCGGTCTGGCTGCCCGTGCTGCTGATCGTGGGCACCATCCTCGCCGGAGCACTCGCCGGCCTCGGCCCGATCGTGGCACTGACCCAGCTGCCGGTGACCGTGGCACTGCTGGTCCTCGGGCTGCGTCCGCTCGGGTTCCTGACGAACACTGGCGCCCGGACGGGCGAGAGGAGCAGGGTGGCCGTGAGATGAACGCCCTCGACCCGAGCCTGCGCCACCGGCCTCTCCTACCGTGGTCGGTGGCGGGGGTGTGCTTCACGCTGGTGTCGGTCGCACTGCTGCGCACCGTGACCACCGACCCGGCAGCCGGGTTGCAGGGACACGTCTACGAGGACGCGGCGGTGGCTGTCGTCTGGCTGGTCGCCGGTGCCCTTCTTGCACCGCGGCCTCGTGGCAGGCGGTTCGGTCGGCTGTTCCTGCTGATCGCCGCGAGCGGCGCGCTGAGCCTGGCCGCCGGGGCGGTCGCCTTGATGCCCGGACCCGAGCCGCGGGCCGCCACGGTGTGGGCGGCCTGGCTCGCCGGCTGGTCCTGGACGGCGAGCACGTTCCTCCCCGTGACCCTCGTACCCCTGTGGTTCCCCGACGGGGCGACGACCCGCTTCCAGCGGGGACTGGGGCGGGTCGCGGTCGCTGCCGTCGCGCTCATGACCCTGGGCCTGGCCACCGCCCCCACCATCGAGCTCACCGTCGATCGGAGCATCGAGAACCCGATCGCGCTGCCGTTCAGCGACGTCGGCTACCTCACCGGCATGCTGCTGACCGCTCTCACAGCGCTCGCCGCTGTCACCGTCCTCATCACCAGGCTGCGCGCGGCCGGCGAAGAGGCGCGGTCCCGACTCGTGCCGGTGACGGTGGCGGTGATCGTGGCATTGGGCGCGCTGACCGTAGCCGGCCTCCTCGACACCTGGGGCCCCCTCATCCAGTTGCTCGCGATGCCGTTGATCCCGATCACCGTGGTCCTGGTGGTCCTGCGACATCGGATGTACGGGCTCGAGATCTTCGTCCGTCGGGCCGTGGTGCTCGCCGGCCTGACCGTGCTGGTCGTCGGTGGCTACGTGCTCGTCGTCGAGGCCGCCGCGGCCCTGCTCCACCGCCATGCTGGGCTCGCCGAGTCGGTGCTCGCCACCGGTGTGGTCGCCCTGGCCTTCCAGCCCGCCCGGGCCTGGCTCCAACGCCTAGTCGCTCGACGCCTGTACGGCGAGCGTGATACCCCGCTGCAGGCCGTGACCGACGTGGGCCGGGCACTGGTGATCGCCGCCGACCCGCTCACGGCCCTCGGGAACGGCGTCGAGCGGTTGCGGGTGGCGTTGCGATCGCCCTGGGCTCAGATCACCGGGCCCGCCGGCCCGATGGCGTCCGCCGGGCGTGAACCCGCGTCCCCCGGTGCGTCGTACTCGGTGGAGCTGCGGCACCTGGATCAGGCATGTGGGCAGCTGACGGTTGCCCAGCGGGGGCCGCGCGAGCCGTTTGTCGGACGGGACCTGGACCTGCTGGACCGTCTGGTGGCCCCACTGGCTGCGGCCGTCGCAGCCCAGCTCACCCTCGACGAGATCCGGCTGTCACGCGAACGGGCCGTGGTGGCGCGCGAGGAGGAGCGGCGCCGCGTCCGCCGGGAGCTGCATGACGGCGTCGGACCACTGCTCGCTGCCCTGACGCTGCATCTCGATGTGCTGTCCCTGCGCGGGCCCCCCGACGGCAAGGACACCGAGCTGCTGGCCCGGGCTCGCGCCATCGGTGCGGAGACCGTGCAGGCGCTGCGGGGTGTCATCGACGATCTGGAGCCCGCGGCAGTCGATGACCTCGGCCTGACCGGTGCCCTCACCGAGCTCGCAGCCAGCTTCACGGTCGCCGACCAGGTCGTGGTCACCGTCGCCGCGGGGGAACTGGCCGGGCTGTCCGCGGCTGCCGAGCTGGCGGCGTACCGGATCTGTGCAGAAGCGATCACCAACGCCGTGCGGCACGGCTCGCCCCGCGAGGTCCGGGTGGAACTCACCTGCGACCCGTCCGGACTCCGGGTGGATGTGGTCGATGACGGCACCGGCTTCGTCGGTGCCCCCGGTTTCGGCCTCACGAGCATGCGAGAGCGGGCAGCCGAGCTGGGTGGGACCATCGAGGTGCGGTCCGGGCCAGGAGGCACCCGCGTGGCAGCACACCTGCCTCGACGCACCGGGGGGCTCAGATGAGAGTGCTGCTGTGCGACGACCACCCGGTGTTCCTGGACGGCATGCGCCTGCTGCTCACCGAGCTCGGCCACGAGGTGATCGGCGAGGCCCCCACCGGCGAGGACGCCGTCGTCGTCGCCGCCGCGCTGCATCCGGACGTCGTGGTCATGGATCTGCACCTCCCGGGGATCAGCGGTGTCGAGGCCACCCGCGCGATCACCTCCCAGGATCCGAGCGTCCGGGTACTGGTGCTGACCATGGTCGAGGACGACGCCACCTTGCTCGCTGCGCTGCGAGCCGGTGCCCGCGGCTACGTCCTCAAGGGCGCCGGCCACGAGGAGGTGGAGCGAGCCCTGCTCTCGGTGGCGCATGGTGATCTGGTGGTCTCCGTCAGGGTCGCTGACGGCCTGCGGTCCGGGCTGCGGGCGCCGTCCTCGGCGTTCCCCGAGCTGAGCCGTCGGGAGCAAGAGATACTGGAGCTCGTCAGCCGTGGTCGGTCCAACGAACAGATCGCGATGGCGCTGTTCCTGTCGGTGAAGACGGTGCGCAACAACGTCTCGGGCATCTTCAGCAAGCTCGGGGTCGCCAGCCGCGCCGAGGCTGTCGCCCGGGCACGGGACCTGGGTGTCGGATCTTCCTGACCGGGCCGTCGTCAGTTCGTGCCGCCACCCACCGCGACCGACGAGGCACCGGCGTGGCTGGCGATGGGGAGGCATCTGATGGTGGATCCGAGTCGGGGCACAGCAGGACGTCGGGGGGCATGGGTGCCGGGAGTCCTCGGCGCCGTAGCCGTCGCGATTCTGGCCCTTCTGCTGCTGCATCCTGCTTCGGGGGTCGACACACTTCCGCCGGAGTGCTACTCGATGCTCGGGTACGTGGTGCCCTGCGGTGGCGGGCTCTCCTTCGGGATCGCGTCTGCGGGCGCTGTTGTCGTTGGCGCCTTCGCCTACCTGGTCGTGCGACGCCGTGGTCGGCGGAGGTAGGCCGGCGACCCGAAGACGCTCGCCCGGGCGTGCCGCAGTCCGGCGCGGCGGCAGGCGGCGGGGGACGCGATGCCGTGTGCCGTGCACTCCGCCAGATCGTGGTTCTCGACGACGAACCGCCCGACGACCTTGACCACGAATGCCCCGGGCGCTCTACATGTGGTGTGTGGGGCAGTGCGTGGGGGCTGTTCGGTCGGGTCGGGTGTCGACGAGGCGGGGGGTGATGTGGAAGTGCGTCGCGACGACGCGGTTGGGTGGATGTGACCCTCGACGGTGAGGCTGCCGAGACATCGACGATCAGGCGTGCGAAATCAGGCCCCGTGGAGCGTCACGACCTGGCCGGTGCGTACGGAGCGGTATGCGGCGTCGATAACGGTGAGTGTGCGGCGTGCGTCGGTGATGGTGTAGTCGGGTGACTCGCCTGCCAGGACCGCTGCGACGACGTGGCGCAGGTAGGCACGGACCGCGACCTGCCCGGCGTCCTGGGTGCGCAACGTGCAGCCGGCTGGGCCGAAGTGGGACACCGCTGGCCGTTCGTCCTCGACTTCGGCGTGACCGTGGGATCCGAGGATGCGCACGGAGGACGTGGTCGGTGAGCTGCCCGGTGCGTAGGAGACGCGACCGATGGTGATGGTCACGGTCACGCCGCGTTCTAACTCCAGGGTCACCACCGCGGTGTCCTCGACTCGGGCGGCCTGGTGGGAGGGGGAGAACAGCGCGTCGCTCATCGCACTGACCTGCCGTGTCTCGAGCCCCGTCAGGACGTAGACGGCGTCGGTGCAGTACCCGAGGAAGTTGAGCATCTCGCCGCCCCCTGCCAGGGTCAGGTCGGTGACGAGCTCGGGTCGCTCGACCGAGGTCGCGAAGTGGGCGCCGGAGGCGAGGAACTCCAGGTCGAGGTGGCGGGGGAGTCCGAGATGCCCGGCGTCGACCCAGCCGCGTAGGCGCCGTAGGGCGGGGGCGTGCGTCCGGTTGACGACGGCGCAAACCAGGCCGCACTCGACGCTGAGTCGTTCGAGGGCGAACGCGTCGTCGTGGGTGGTCGTCGCGGGTTTGTCGATCAGGACGTGGTGGCCACTTCGAAGGGCGAGCGTGGCCAGCCGGGCGTGGCGCGTGGGTTCGGAGCACACGACCAACAGGTCGACGCTTCCGGTGGCGAGCAGCTCGTTGAGGGCCTCGGTGTAAGGCACACCGGCTCTTTCCGCTGCACGGCGGGAGTCGGCCCGCATCCATGCTGGGGCGGTGGCCTCTTCGGCGACCGCGACGACCTCGATCCGGTTGTCGGAGCCGAGCAGGTGGAGGTAGTCGGTTGCGTGCCGAACGCCGGAGAGGAAGGCGACCTTCAGTCGTTTCATGATCGGGCCTCTCGCTGGGTGGAAGGAGACGATGTGTGTGCTTGGGGTTGGGTGGAGCCCTCGGAATGGCTGGGCACCTCGGCCACCGTCACCCGTTTGCCCGAGACGAGCGACTGCTGTGCGGCGAGCGCAGCGGCCAGCGCCGCGCGGGCCTGGGAGGTGGTGACGATCGGGGCGACCTCCCCGCGGATGAGTGCCAGCCAGTGTTCGAGTTGCTGTTGGAGCGCGCCGTCGACCGAGGTGGGTGGTGCGTTGGCCGCGTCCGAGTGCAGCGTGGGCTCCCCTTCCGTGGTGTGCATGAGGGTCCCGTCGGTGCCGGCGATCATGATGCGCCGTAGCAGGTCCCCGCGCCGCCGCAGGGCGTAGCAGAGTTCCAGGGTTGCTAACGAGTCGTTGGCCGTGCGCAGCTGGATGTGGAACGAGTCGGGCGATTCCATGGCGGGGGAGAAGGTGCGGAAGCCTCGTGCGACGAGTTCTACGGGTGCGGAGCCGAGCAGCCAGATCGCGGCGTCCAGGATGTGGGTGCCGTTGTGGACTGGGTGGCCGCCGGACAGTTCCGGGTCGAGCTGCCAGCCGCGCCACCCGCCGGGCCATGCGTGGCCGGTGTACCAGGTGATGTGCAGCAGCCGGGGCGTGCCGATGTCGCCGCGGTGCACCGCCTCGGCGAGCGCCCGCACCGCGGGCTGAAACCGCACGGTCTGTCCGACCATGAGCGTGAGCCCGCGCCCTTCGGTGGCGGCGACGACGGCGTCGAAGTCGCCCAGGGTCAGCGCCGCGGGCTTCTCGACGTGCACGTGGCGACCCGCGTGCCCGGCGGCGATGGCGAGCGGCGCGTGCGTCGGGGTGGCGGTGGCGACGTCCACCGCGCGGACCGCGGGATCCGCCAGCGCGTCGGCGATCTCGTTCGTGGCGCGTGCGCCGGGGACCAGGGCAGCGAGCTCATTGGTGCGCGCGGCATCGTGCCCGACGATCCAGCGCACCTCGGCGCCGGGGATCTGCCGTAGAGCGAGCACGTGCTCACGGGCGAACGCACCGATGCCCACCAGCGCGAGACCGATGCGGCCTCCCGTGCGGTAGCCGACCGAGGCCCTCACCGCGGGCTCCGCGCGCGGTCGATGCGGTCGGCAGCGCAGACGACTGCGGGCGACTCGTGGATGTGGCTACCTTCTCTGGACATCTTGACCCCTTCGCTGTCTCGGCTTAATGTGAGCCTACCGACATCAGACATCTGACGTCATCTGTTCAGGAGGATCAATGAAGACGACACTGACCCGTTCCCCCTCGCCGCGTAGGCGACGGGCGGCGATGGCAACGGCGCTGGCAATGGCGTTCGGACTGGCTGCGTGCTCGGGAGGGACGTCGGACGAGGCGTCCAGCGCACCCGAGACCTCCACTGTGGCCGGGGAGATCGACCCGACGGCGACCATCAAGGCTGGGATCTCCTACAGCCTCAGCGGGGGATTCGACCCGATGATCACGACCGGCGCGGTGACCGTCGCCGCGAACTGGCACGTCTTCGAAGGCCTGACCGAGATCGACCCGGCCAGCCGCGAGGTCTATACCGCTCTCGGCGCCGATCTGCCCACCATGGTCGACGAGACCCACTACGAGGTGACGCTGCGCGACGGCGCCGTCTTCCAGGACGGCAATCCGGTCACGACCGATGACGTCGTCTACAGCTTCGACCGTGTGCTCAACCCCGAAAACGAGTCGTTGTACGCAGGCTTCATCGACTTCGTCGACACGGTCACAGCAGTGGACGACAAGACGGTGTCCATCGCCCTGAAGTACCCGTTCAGCCTCGTTTCCGAGCGGCTCTCGGTGGTCAAGATCGTCGAGAAGTCCCTCGTGGAGTCCAGCTACGACGCGTTCAACGCGCTGCCGGTCGGTACCGGTCCGTACACCATGGTCTCGGCGACGCCGGACGACAAGATCGTCTTCGAGCGATTTGACGGCTACACGGGTCAGCGCCCGGCGCTGGCCGCCGGCATGGTGTGGAACCTGCTCTCCGACTCCGCGGCCCGCGTGACCGCAATGTCCTCGGGCACGGTCCAGGCCATCGAGAGCGTTCCCTACCTGGACATCGCGACCCTGGAGTCGGTCGCCGACGTCGAGTCCGTGCAGTCCTTCGGCACACTGTTCATGATGTTCAACACCCAGAAGGCGCCCTTCGACGACGTGCGCGTGCGCCAGGCGCTCCTCTACGCGCTCGACATGGACACGATCATCAACACCGGTCTCTTCGGCTACGGCGCGGCGGCGACCAGCTTCCTGCCGGCTGACCATCCGAACTACAACGAGGCGTCGACCGTCTACACCTACGACCCCGAGAAGTCCAAGCAGCTTCTTGCGGACGCCGGCGTGTCCGACTTGTCGATCACGCTCCTGACCACCGACACCGGCTGGGTCAAGGACATCGCACCGCTGATCAAGCAGAACCTCGACGCGATCGGCGTCAGCACGACGCTGGACATCGGCCAGTCGGGGGGTCAGTACACCAAGGTCGACGCCGGTGACATGCAGGTCATGGTCGCCCCGGGTGACCCGTCGGTGTTCGGTAACGACCCCGACCTGCTGATGCGCTGGTGGTACGGCGACAACGTATGGTCGCAGAGCCGCTACCGGTGGTCGAGCGACCCGAAGTTCATCGAGCTGCAGGGCCTGCTCGACCAGGCCGTGCGGGCCACCGGGGACGCGCAGCAGCAGCTTTGGGACCAGGCTTTCGACCTGATCTCCGACGAGGTTCCGCTCTACCCGCTGCTGCACCGTCAGCTCCCCACGGCGTGGGACTCCCAGGCCCTCGTCGGCTTCAAGCCCATCCCCGTGACCGGACTGTCCTTCCTGGACGTCGGCGTCGCGAAGTGATCCCGGTGGGGCGCCGTGCCCTCGGGTGCGGTGCCCCACCCCCGGGACCCGTGTCCTGCCCACCCGATGGAGACCCTGCCATGACCACCTGTACCCACGAGGGAGTCGCATCGTGAGCGCGCTCCTTCGGTTGATCGGCCGGCGCATTCTTCAGCTCCCGGTCATGATCATCGGGATCACGCTGCTGGTGTTCGTCGTGATGTCCTTCTCGAAGGTCGACCCGGCGATCCTGGCCCTCGGTGAGGGCGCCTCGCTCGAGGCGCGGGAGGCCTACCGAGCCGAGTTCGGGCTCGACCGGCCCCTGTTCGTCCGCTATCTCTCCTTCCTCGGCGGGATGGTCCGCGGTGATCTGGGCACCTTCAGCCCCCGCCGCACCTCCGTCTCCGATGCCGTCTCGGGCGCCCTGCCGGTGACCCTCCAGCTGACGTTCATCGGCCTGATCATCGCCGTCGTGTTCGCCCTCGCCCTTGGCGTGCTGGCCGCGCTCTACCGTGACCGCTGGCTCGACAAGGTGGTGCGGGTCGTGTCGATCGCCGCACTGGCGACACCGTCCTTCTGGTTGGCGGTGCTGCTGATCCAGGCCGTGACCCTGGCCCTGGGTGTGCTGCCGGCCGGTGGCCCCCTGCCGGCGTTCTCCACCGATCCGGTCGGCTACCTCCAACGCATGGCGCTACCGGCGATCTCCTTGGCCGTCCCGGTGATCGGGGCGCTGACCCGCGTGGTCCGCACCTCGGTCGTGGAGGAGCTCGACAAGGACTACGTACGGACCGCCATCGGCGCCGGGCTGCCTCGCGGCGTGGTCGTGGGGCGCAACGTGCTCCGCAACGCACTGATCACGCCCATCACCGTGCTGGGCCTGCGGGTGGGCTACCTGATCGGTGGTGCCGTCGTCATCGAGGTGATCTTCGCGCTTCCGGGGATGGGCCAGCTGATCCTCAACGGAGTGACCAACAACGAGCCGAACCTGGTGCAGGGCGTGACCCTGACCGTGGCGCTCGCCTTCGTCGTCATCAACATCGTGGTCGACATGCTCTATGTACTCGTGAACCCCCGGATCAGGACGGTGTGACGTGCGACGGAAACTGACCGAGCGGCTCTCCGTGCCCGGGGCGCGACTGAGCGCCCTGTCGCTCGGAACCAAGCTCTGCCTGGCCTTCGTACTGCTGGTCGCGCTCGCCGCGGTCTTTGCCCCGCTCGTGGCCACGCACGACCCGCTCGTCACGGGAGTCCCGGTCCAGGAGCCCTCCGGAGACCACTGGTTCGGTACCGACCGGCAGGGACGCGACATCTTTTCCCGCCTGGTGTTCGGGGCGCGGTACTCCCTGGTCATCGGCCTGGGAGCGACGGCGATCGCGCTGGCCGCAGCCGCCGTGCTCGGCTCGATCGCCGCGACCGCCCGCAGGGAGATCGCCGAACCGTTGATGCGCGCCCTCGACGTGGTCATGTCGTTCCCGGGCATCGCGTTGGCGGCCGTATTCGTCTCGATCTTCGGCCGATCCCTGCCCGTCCTGGTGCTGACGATCGCGTTCTTGTACACGCCACAGCTGACCCGTGTCGTGCGAGCGAACGTGCTGGACCAGTACGGCGAGGACTACGTCGAGGCGACGCGCGTGATGGGCGCTCGGACCTGGTGGATCCTGGCCAAGCACGTGGCGCGCAACTGCGCCGCGCCGGTGCTCGTGTTCGCCACGATCCTGGTCGCCGACGCCATCGTCTTCGAGGCCTCGCTCTCCTTCATCCAGGCCGGCGTTCCTGACCCGGAACCGTCCTGGGGCAACGTGATCGCTGCCGGCCGTGACCTCGTCATGGCGGGCTACTGGTGGGCGACCTTCTTCCCCGGTGCGCTCATCATGCTCACGGTGCTTTGCCTGAACATCATGTCCGAAGGGATGACCGACGCGATGGTTGCAGCTCCGCGGGCTCGCCGGTCCTCGGTCGCGGCTACGGCCACGCCGGTCGCCCCGGTGGTCGCTGCTGATGCTGACGAGGTCGCCGCCGGCGGCGCCCCGGGGCCGGGCGGCATCGTCCCCGACCTCGACCCCGACGTCGTGCCCTCGACCCCGGTCATCCCGCTCGCAGACCGGCTCAGTGCCCTGGCCGTGGCAGAGTCCGCCCGTTCGGACCGTCACGTCTACCCGGCCGGCGCTGAGCCGCTGCTGGAGGTCAAGAACTTGTCGATCAGGTTCCCGGCTCGACACGGCGATGTCGCCGTCGTGGACAACGTCTCCTTCTCGGTGCGCCCCGGGGAGACGATGGCACTGGTCGGGGAGTCGGGCTGCGGCAAGTCGATCACCTCATTGGCGATCATGGGCCTCCTCGACACCACGGTCGAGGTGAGCGGCCAGGTTCTGCACAAGGGCCGCGACCTGCTCACCATGAGTCCGCGTGAGCGCGCCTCGCTGCGCGGCACCGAGACGGCGATGATCTACCAGGACGCCCTGAGTTCGCTCAACCCGTCGATGCTGATCCGGGCGCAGTTGCGCCAGCTGACTCGTCGCGGCGGGACTCGCACGGCGCACGAACTCCTCGAGCTCGTCGGTCTGGACCCCGCGCGGACCTTGAAGAGCTACCCCCACGAGCTATCCGGCGGACAGCGTCAACGCGTCCTGATCGCCATGGCTCTGACCCGCGACCCCAGCCTGGTCATCGCGGACGAGCCGACGACGGCGCTCGACGTCACCGTGCAGGCGCAGGTCGTCGCCCTGCTCAACGACCTGCGCGAGAAGCTCGGCTTCGCGATGGTCTTCGTCAGTCACGACCTGGCGCTCGTGGCGCAGATCGCCCACCGGATCACGGTGATGTACGCCGGTCAGGTCGTCGAGCAGGCACCGACGCGCGAGCTCCTGATGGATCCGCGCCACGAGTACACCCAGGGGCTGCTCGGCGCGGTGCTCTCCATCGAGAGCCGCTCGACCCGGCTGCACCAGATCCGCGGCACGGTCCCGTCCCCCAATGACTTCCCCAAGGGTGACCGGTTCGCGCCTCGATCGACCAGACCCGAGGAGGGTCTGGACGTGACCCCGGTCCTGACCCCCGTGCCGGGCGTCCCCGAGCACCGCTACGCGGCTCCGCCCCAGTCCGTGCCTCTCGCCCCCGGAGGTGCACGATGAGTGCGACAACGACCACCGACCCGATCGACCAGGCACCGGAGCAGGTCGACGAACCGGTCATCGAGCTCCGTGGCGTGCACGTGGTGTTCAAGTCCCGCACCGGGTCGTTGTTCAACGCGAATACGGTGCACGCCGTCGACGATGTGAGCCTGCAGGTCCACCGCGGTCGCACCCTCGGCATCGTCGGGGAGTCCGGCAGCGGCAAGTCGACCATAGCCAGGGTCCTCGTCGGTCTGCAGGCACCTACCAGCGGCGAGGTGCGCTTCCGCGGCAAGGTCGTCCACCGGTACACCCCCTCCGTGCGACGGGCAGTGGGCCGAGTCGTCTCGGTCGTCTTCCAGGACCCCGCGACCGCCCTGAACGCGCGCATGCGGATCGGCGACGCCCTGCGCGATCCGCTGGACGTCCACCACGTCGGCACGCCTGAGCAGCGCGCCGCGCGAGTGCGGGACCTGCTGCACCTGGTCGGTCTGCCGAGTTCGGCGATCGATGCGCTGCCCGGCCAGCTCTCGGGAGGTCAACGTCAGCGGGTTGCCATCGCCCGGGCGCTGGCCCTGGCGCCGGACGTGATCGTGGCCGACGAACCGACGTCGGCCCTGGACGTGTCGGTCCGTGCCCAGATCCTCAACCTGCTCGCCGACCTCAAGTCCGAGTTGGGTCTGGGGATGGTCTTCATCTCCCACGACATCCAGACCGTCCGACACATCGCCGACGAGATCGTCGTGATGCGCAACGGACGCGTCGTCGAGGCCGGTACGGCCGGACGCGTGTTCGGCGACCCCCAGGACGACTACACCCGGACGCTGCTCGCTGCGGCGCCCGCCCTGCTGTGACCACCACCGAAACGGAGCACCTCATGAGCACCCCCGCCTTCCACGGCATCGTCCCTCCGATCCTGACGCCGTTCACCGCCGAGGGGGAGGTCGATGTCGCCTCCCTGGAGCGGCTCACCGAGCACCTCGTGGCGGCCGGCGTGCACGGTCTGTTCGTCCTGGGTTCGACCGGTGAGGTCGCCTACCTCGACGACCGCCGACGTGACCTCGTGGTCACCACCGTGGTGCGGGTCGTGGCGGGTCGCGTCCCGGTGATGGTCGGAGCGATCGACCTGACCCTGGCGCGGGTCGTCCACCAGGCTCGTGCGGCCGTCGCCGCCGGCGCTGACGCGGTCGTTGCTACGGCGCCGGTGTATGCGATCAACGACGTCACGGAGATCGAGGAGCACTTCCGGGCAATCCACGCCGCGATCCCGGTCCCGTTGTTCGCCTACGACATCCCGGCCCGGGTCCACAGCAAGCTCCCCGGAGACATGCTGGTGCGCCTGGGGGTCGACGGTGTCCTGGCCGGGGTCAAGGACTCCTCGGCCGACGACGTGGGCTTCCGCCGCCTCGTCGCGGCGAACGCGGCTGCGGGCTCCCCGTTGGCCCTGTTCACGGGTCACGAGGTCGTCGTTGACGGGATGCTCTTGCTCGGGGCCGACGGTGTGGTCCCGGGGCTCGGGAACGTCGATGCAGCCGGGTACGTGCGGCTGTGGGACCTGGCCAAGGAGGCGCGGTGGGATGAGGTACGCGCCGAGCAGGACCGGTTGGCGGCGCTCTTCGAGATCGTCTTCCAGGCGACGGGCCGCTCGGGTGACGCCGCGGGTGTGGGCGCGTTCAAGGCTGCCGTCGAGCAGCTGGGCCTGATCGACACCCGTGTCATGGCCTTCCCGGTGCAGGCACTCGAGGGCGAGGTCGTCGACCGGATCGAGAAGATCGTCCGCGAGGCCGGCCTGCTCGATGCCTGAGTCGAGCGCCGAGCCACAGCTGGGTGGCCACGTCGCCGGGAACCTGGTGATCGGCGTCGACGTGGGCGGGACGAAGATCGCGGCCGCCGCCGTCGACGCCGACGGGCGGTGCGGAAGGGTCTTGACGATCCCGACTCCCGCGTCGGCCGGCGCGAACGCCGTGCTCGACGCGATCGCCGAGGCCGTACGTCGGGTCGCGGCCTCGGTCGGAGACGTGCCTCGTGCGATCGGCATCGGGACCGCCGGTGTCGTCGACTCGGACCGCGGTGTGATCATCTCGGCGACCTCTGTCTTCCCTGGCTGGGTCGGGACCGCGGTCGGCCAGCAGACGAGCCGACGCCTGGCGGACCTCCTGCCCGGGGGGCCGGCGGTGTTCGTCGAGAACGACGTGGACGCCCACGCCGCTGGCGAGGCCTGGCGGGGGGCCGCTCGAGGTGCGCGATCGGCTCTGCTGGTCGCCGTGGGCACCGGTGTCGGGGCGGCAGTGGTCCTGGACGGTCGCACGTGGCGTGGTGCACATCACCTGGCCGGGGAGATCGGACACATGCCGATCCCCGGGGCGCAGGATTTGCCGTGCCCGTGTGGCCGGCAGGGTCACCTCGAGGCGATCGGAGCAGGACCGGCCCTGCACCGCCTCTACCTGGGGCGCGGCGGGGACTGCGGGTGCGTCGACACCCGAGAGGTGCTGACCCGCGCGGACGAGGGCGACGAGATCGCCGTGCGGGCAGTCCGTGACTCGGCGGCGGCCGTGGGCAGGGCCATCGCCGGTGTGGCGACCGTTCTCGACCCCGAGGTCGTGGTCGTCGGCGGTGGGATGGCGACCGCCGGCGGGCTGTGGTGGTCGGCGATGGACGCGGCGGTCCGTGCCGAGGTCGTCGACGCCCTGCAGGTGCTGCCGGTCCGCCCGGCCGAGCTCGGTGGCGCCGCCCCGCTGATCGGCGCCGCGCGCCGGGCTTGGGCGTCGATTCATGAACTGGACGGCGCGCGTCGCTAGGGCGTGCCCAGTGAGGAGGGACGGCGATGGTCGCAATGAGTGAGGTTGACGGAGACGAGGCTGTGCGGGTGGCCCGGGACGGTGTCATCGCCCGCCTGCGTGGCGGGCTGGTGGTCTCCTGCCAGGCGTATCCCGGCGAACCGATGCGTGACCCGCGCACGATGGCCCAGGTGGCCCGGTCGGCAGTGACCGGCGGTGCGGTCGCGATCCGGGTCCAGGGGCTCGAGGACATCGCGGCGACGGTCGCGGCGGTCGACGTCCCCGTCGTGGGGCTCTGGAAGGACGGTGACGACCCCGTCTTCATCACCCCGACGCTGCGCCACGCGCTGGCGGTCGCCGGCGCCGGCGCCCAGATCGTCGCGATCGACGGCACCCGGCGGCCGCGGCCCGATGGGCTGAGCCTCGCCGAGACCGTCAACGGACTCCGCGAGGCATTTCCTGGCGTGGCCGTGATGGCCGACTGCGGTTCGCTCGAGGATGCACTCGCGGCCCAGGCCGCGGGCGTCGACTGCGTCGGCACCACCTTGGGCGGCTACACCGGGGAACGTCCCATGACCGAGGGACCCGATGTCGAGCTGATCGACCAGATGGTCGCCCGTTGCACCCTGCCGGTGGTCGTCGAAGGGCGCGTGCACAGCACCGCCCAGGCCGCGGACGCGATGGCCAGGGGAGCGTTCGCGGTCTGCGTCGGCACGGCGATCACCCACCCTGCCACGATCACGTCCTGGTTCGTCCAGGCCGTCACTGCGGCGGGGGCCGCCTGAGCCCCGGTCCTGCCGCTCCGCCGAGACGGGTGACTTCCGGGTCGGGGGGCCTCGCCCCCCGGGAGGGCTAGAGGCCCTGCCAGTCGGGCTTACCGGCGAAGACCTCGCGGTAGTAGTTGGCGAGCTGCAGGCGCGAAGCGGCTGCGGGGTCCAGAAGCACGGTGGCGTGGGGATGGTGTTGGAGGATCGTACCCGGCCACATGGCGCTGACCGGGCCCTCGACCATCTGGTGCACGGCCTCGGCCTTGGCGGAGCCGGTCGCGAGGAGGACGACGTGGCGGGCGCGCATGATGGTGCCCAGCCCCTGGGTCAGGCAGTGCCGTGGGACGGCGGCGACATCGTCGCCGAAGAACCGTGCGTTGTCCGCCCGGGTCTGGGCGGTGAGGGTCTTGATACGCGTGCGGGAGGCGAAGGAGGAGCCCGGCTCGTTGAAGGCGATGTGCCCGTCCGTGCCGATGCCAAGGATCTGCAGGTCGACCCCGCCCGCAGCGTGGATGGCATGCTCGTAGGCCGCGCACGCGGCACGGAGGTCGGCCGCGTTCCCGTCGGGGCCGTGCACGGCGTCGGGGCCCAGGTCGACGTGTCCGGTGAACTCGCGCTCGATGACGTGTCGGTACCGCTCGGGATGCGCCTCGTCCAGTCCGACGTACTCGTCGAGTGTGAACGCACTCGCTTCCTCGAAGGACAGCCGCCCGGCGTCGTGGCGCCGGATGAGCTCGCGGTAGACGGGCAGCGGGCTCGATCCCGTGGCGAGGCCAAGGACCGTTCGCCGGGTGGCCCTGAGCAGCGCCTCGAGGTGATCGGCGACGAGGGCGACCCGTTCGTCCTCGTCGTTGGTGATGATGATCTCCATCCCACTCCTTGTCGTTGCTGCCGGGCCCGATCTCCGCATCCGCGACACTGCGCGATGGCGACCTGAGCCACGCGACCCGAACGGCAGACATCAGACATCTGATGTACTACCCTGAACCCTAGGTCGAGCTGAGAGTGGGGTCAAGCAGATGGCGGACACGACGTCGAAGGAGGTCGAGGGGCGGAAGAGCGTTGCCGTCCCTCGCGTGGTCGCTTCTCGAAGCGCCGAGACTGCTGCCCAGATCAAGGAGTACATCCTGATCAACCGGCTCCACCCCGGCGATCCCTTGCCGACCGAGACCGAGTTGGGCGATCTGCTCTCCGTCTCACGATCGAGCGTCCGGGAAGCGGTGCGCACGTTGTCGACCTTGGGCATCGTGGACGTCCGGCACGGGCACGGGACCTTCGTCGGCGAGATGTCACTCGCCGGGCTCGTGGAGACGCTCGTGTTTCGCGGGGTACTGGAACCTGGCGACGACCTGCGGGCTCTGCGCGAGATCATCGAGATCCGTCAGGCGCTCGACCTCGCGATGGCCGACCGCGTCACCCAGGCGGTCGCCGGCACCCACGACCCCCAGCTGTGGGAGCTGGTCGGCCAGATGAAGGAGGCCAGTGATCGGGGCGAGACGTTCGCGGGGCAGGATCGCGTCTTTCACACGACCCTGCTCGCCGCGACGGCGAACTCGATCATCGGCCCCCTGGTCGGGGCGTTCTGGGACGTACACACCGCTGTCATGCCCAAGCTCGGCGTCTCCCTGCCCGACGACCTGGAAGTGACCGCGAACGCGCACGGCGAGATGCTGCTCGCCGCCGAGGCCGGCGATGTCGCCGGCTACCAGGAGGCCGTCTGCCGTCACTACGCCCCGCTGATGCGCGCACTCGACAGGAGCTCCCGCGCGTGAGGTCCTCGCCTAGCTCCGGGCCGTTCCTCGGTGCCTACGCACTGGCAGCCGGGCTCGAGCCAGAGGCTGTGGCCGCCTTGTATCGGTTGCTGGCCGAGCTGCCCATCGCGGGCCTCGAGCTTCCGCTCTCGGCCGCCGACGGCCGCTCATCGTGGTTTCACACCCACGTTCGAGACGACTGGGACCTGGTGGTGACGTGCATCCCCACGACGATGCAGCGCCTCGGGATCGATCCGAGGTACGGCCTGGCGTCCCGCGACGACGAAGGACGCCGCGCGGCGCTGGCCGACGTCGCGGCCGCCCTCGTGTTCGCCGCCGAGCTCGCCGAGGCCTCCGGTAGGGCGCGGGTGCGCGCTGTCCAGGTCCACAGCGCACCCCGCCGGGAGAACGCCTCGGTGGAGGCGCTTGCCCGTTCGTTCGACGCGCTCGGCGAGGCCGAGCTGTCTGGGGCCCGCCTCGTCCTGGAGCACTGCGACGCCGCTCGCCCCGGTCGGCTGTTTCACAAGGGCTTCCTCGAGATCGACGAGGAGATCGCGATGCTCGCCGACCACGACATCGCGATGGCGATCAACTGGGGACGTTCGGCCATCGAAGGCCGATCGCCCGAGACGCCCGTGGAGCACGTGCGCGCCGCAGCGGAGGCGGGCGTCCTCGGTGGAGTCATGTTCTCCGGCGTCGCCGACCACGTCACGGCCTGGGGGTCGGCCTGGGACGACAGCCACATGGCACCGCGGGGAGCCGATCCCGCGCTCGAGGAATCGGCGGAGAGCCTCCTCGGCTCGCAACAGATTGCCGAGACGCTGGACGCCGCCGGTCCCAACCTCGACTACGTCGGGGTGAAGGTGACGGTCCGTCCCGAGGATGCCGGCGCGACGGCGCGCGTCGCCGTGGCTCTGGCCGCACTCGAACTCCTGGAGACGCGACGATGAGCATCCGCGACGCCACCGCACCGGAGTACCTCCGCGGCCGCGTCGTGACCCCGACGGAGGTCATCGCCGACGGCGTCGTCGTCATCCGCGGCGAGGTGATCGCATGGGTGGGTGAGGCGCGGGACGCAGAAACCGCGGGCTGGTCCGGTGTACCCGACCCGGTCGCGGCGCCACCCACCGTGCTCCCCGGCCTCGTGGACATCCACACCCACGGAGGAGGCGGCGCGAGCTACCCCGACGCCACCACCCCGCGGCAGGCACTGGTCGCGGTGCACGAGCACCTCGCCCACGGGACCACGACACTCGTGGCCTCCCTGGTGACCGCCGCACCGGACACGCTGCGCGAGCGGGTCACGATGCTTGCCGCACTCGCGGATGCCGGGGAAATTGCCGGCATCCACCTTGAGGGCCCCTTCGTCTCGATCGTGCGCTGCGGCGCGCAGGACCCGGACCTGATCCAGAAACCAGACCCGGATCTGACCCGTGAGCTCGCCGCGCTGGCACGCGGTCACCTGGTGACCATGACGCTCGCTCCCGAGCTCGCCGGGGTCGCCGGTGACGGTGGGGTCCTCGACGTGCTGATCGGCGCGGGTGCGCTGCCGAGCTTCGGGCACACCGACGCGAGCTGGCAGCAGACCTCGGCAGCCCTGACTGAGGCGCGCACCCGGCTTGCCGCGTCGCCCGAACCGCGCCCGGGCCGGGCGACCGTGACGCATCTGTTCAACGGCATGCGCCCACTGATACATCGGGACCCCGGTCCGATCCCGGTCTTCCTCGCCGCCGCCGCCCACGGCGAGGCGGTCATCGAGCTCATCGCGGACGGCACCCACGTCGCACCGGAGCTCGTGCAGAGCATCTTCACTCTGGTCGGTGCGGCAAACATCGCCCTGGTCACCGACGCCATGGCAGCCGCAGGAATGCCCGACGGCGCCTACCGGCTCGGTTCGCAGGACGTCACCGTCGACCACGGCGTGGCCCGCCTCACCCGCGGCGGCGCGATCGCCGGTGGCACGGCGCACCTTCTCGACATCGTCCGGACCACGGTCGCGGGCGGAGTACCGCTCGTGGACGTCGTGCTCGCCGCGGCGACCACCCCCGCCACAGTGCTGGCCGACAACCACGTGGGCGCGCTCGAGGCCGGTCGCCGGGCCGACATCCTGCTCACCGACGACGACTTCCGGGTACTGAACGTCCTGCGTGCCGGCCAAGTTGTCGCACCCTGAACGGCGCCCGGCCGCATGCACGACCGGCATCGAGCGAATGGTGCCCGTGAGTTTCGAAGCAGGGGGAGTCGAGCCTTCGCATGGGCAGCAGCGAAGCCTTGCCCTTGTCCGCCGGAATGGCCGGTTTGCCCGGGGCGACGCACAGATCCTCCAGGATCGTCAGGCTGGTCGTCGGTGATCGTGATCGACGCCTCGGCAATGGTCGAGGCACTGGTCGGTCGGGACGTCGACCCCGCGTTCCTCGACGTGCTGGCCGGTGAGCTGGACGCCCCGCACCTGCTCGATGTGGACGTGATGTCGGTGCTCCGCAGGCTCACCCTCGTGGGCATGCTCGACCCGATCGAGGCGGAGGAGGCCAGGCGAAACCACTTCGCGTTCGCCATCACGCGCCATGAGGTCGAACCCTTTGCTGATCGCATCTGGGACTTTGCGCCACCGGTACACGAACTACGACGCGGGTTACCTGGCGGTGCTACCTGGCCCTGGCCGAGGCGCTCGACGCACCCTGTACACCTGCGACATCACGCTCGTCGGCAACTGCCATGATGCCGACGTCCGCGTCGTCCCCCGCACGCACGGATACGCCGCTGATGGCACGCCCGCGCCGGTCATGCCCGTCTGCTGGGAGTCCGCACAGAGCCCGTGGTGACGCGCGGGACGGGACAGCCGGCGTGGCTACTCGCCGACGGGGTACCGGCTGGCGATCGCGATCCGGTTCCAGGAGTTGATGGCCACGGCTAGCCAGAGCACCGCCGTCAGGCGCTCGGCGCCGAGCACGTCGCGGGCGGTATCATAGACGGCGTCGGGCACGTGAGCGCCCGCCACGAGGGTGACCTCCTCGGCCAGCGCGAGCGCGGCGCGTTCCTGCTCGGTGAAGAAGCTCGTCTCGCGCCAGGCCGGCAGCACCGCCAGCCGCTCGGGCGTCTCGCCCGCCTCGCGCGCGTCCCGCGTGTGCATGTCCAGGCAGAACGCGCAGCCGTTGATCTGGGAGGCGCGGATCTTCACGAGCTCGACCAGACGCGGCTCGAGCCCGGCCTCCGTGGCGATCTCGCGTGCCTCACGATCGAGGGCCACCATGGCGCGGTAGACGGCTGGGGACGCCGTGCCGAGGTGGATCCGTCCGCTCGTTCGTGTCGTGGTCATGCTCGACACGCTAGTCCCGTCACCCCGATCGGGACGTGGGGCCTGGTTCGACGAACGGGCGGCGGGGCTCAGTACTCGTTGGGCATGAGGATCCACAGGATCGGGTAGATGATGAGTTGGCTGCCCGGGATCACCATGAGCAGCAGCACGAAGAGCAGCCGCGCCGCCCACGGCCCCAGGCCGAAGCGCTGCCCCAGCCCGGCGCACACGCCGCCGAGCACGCGCGTGTCACGGGGCCGGACCAGGCCCCGGTTGCGGAAGTTGGTGCGGACGTCGGTCATCGGTCAGGCCTCTCGGTTCGGGGTGGTGCGCTGAGGTCTCGAGCATCGACCGCGAGCGCCGTGCGCGCATCGGGGAACTACCCCTGATCCACCCCGAAAGGACCCTGAGCCGCGCGGGCGGCGAGCAGCGCGGCCCCGACGATCCCCGCACTGTTGCGCAGCTCCGCCGGCACGATCGGGGCGCTCGTGCGCAGCAGCGGGAGGAACTTCTCGTGCTTCTTGCTCACCCCGCCGCCGACGACGAGCAGGTCGGGGGAGAAGAGCAGCTCGACGGTCTCGTAGAACCGCTGGAGGCGCTCCGCCCAGTCCTTCCAGCTCAGGTCGTCCCGCTCCTTGACGGCTGAGGCGGCCCGGTGCTCCGCCTCGTGCCCGTCGATCTCGAGGTGGCCGAGCTCGGTGTTCGGCACCAGGACGCCGTCGACGAGGAGGGCCGAGCCGATCCCGGTGCCGAGCGTCGTCATGAGCACCACGCCCGCGACGCCGGCCGCAGCGCCGTGCACGGCCTCGGCCACGCCCGCGGCGTCGGCGTCGTTGACGGCGACGACGGTGCGGCCGGTCGCCGCGCTCATCAGCTCGGGGACGTTCACGCCCTTCCAGCTCCGGTGCAGGTTCGCGATGAACGGCACCACGCCGTGCTTGATGGGGGCCGGGAACGTCAGCCCGAGCGGGACGTCCGGCGCCAGGTCGAAGGCCGCCACGAGTTCCACGACGGTGTCGGCGACGGCGTGCGGCTTGGACGGGTCGGGCGTGGGGATGCGGACCCGGTCGGCGAGGAGCGCCCCGGTGGTCAGGTCCACCGGGGCGCCCTTGATGCCGGAGCCGCCGATGTCGATGCCGAACGCGATGGACAGGTCGGTCACAGTGTTCCCCAGGTGTGCGGCCCTCGCGGGCGATGGTCGGTCGGGCCGAGGTTAGCGCGGCAAGGTGAGGATCTCCGCGCCGTCCTCCGTCACCACCAGCGTGTGCTCCCACTGGGCGGTGCGCGACCGGTCCTTGGTCAGCACGGTCCAGCCGTCGTCCCACTGGTCCCACTCGATGCCGCCGAGGGTGAGCATGGGCTCGATGGTGAACACCATGCCGGGTTCGATGACGTCGTCGTAGCGGGGCGCCGAGTCGTAGTGGGGGATGATCAGACCCGAGTGGAACGCCTCGCCGACGCCGTGGCCGGTGAAGTCGCGCACCACGCCGTAGTCGAACCGGCGGGCGTACGCCTCGATGACGCGGCCGATGACGTTGACCTCGCGGCCGGGCCGGACCGCCTTGATGCCGCGTTCCATGGCGGTCCTCGTGCGCTCGACCAGCAGGTGCGACTCCTCGTCGACCTCGCCCACCTCGAACATCGCGTTGAGGTCGCCGTGCACGCCGTCGACGTACGCGGTGATGTCGATGTTGAGGATGTCGCCCTCGGCCAGCACGGTGGAATCCGGGATGCCGTGACAGATGACCTCGTTGAGCGAGGTGCACAGCGACTTGGTGAAGCCCTGGTACCCCAGCGTGGACGGGTAGGCGCCGTGGTCGACCAGGAACTCGTGGCCGATGCGGTCGAGCTCGTCGGTGGTCACCCCGGGAACCACGTGCGTGCCCACCTCCTCGAGCGCGAGGGCGGCGATGCGTGAGGCCTTGCGGATCCGCTCGATCGTCTCCGGGGCCTTGACCTCCGACGCCGTGACAAGCTCCGGGCCGGTGCGGCCGACGTACTCCGGCCGGGCGATGGCGGCGGGGACGTCGCGCATCGGCGTCACATCGCCCTTGGTCAGGGTGCCCCGGGGGGCGCGGTCGGCGAGGATACTGAGATCGGGCATGATCCGATCCTAATGAGGCCGAGATGAGCGAGTTCTACTACAACCTCTCGACGAGGCAGGTCGAGGAGGGCAAGGTCGCCGGGGCCACCGACCGCATGGGCCCCTACCCGAGCGCCGAGGAGGCCGCCCACGCGCTCACCGAGGCCAAGGAACGCAACGAGGCGTGGGACGCCGCCGACGCGGCGTGGACCGACGACGACGAGGGCGACTGACGGACCGATCGCACCCGTCGGACCGATCGCATCAGTCCGACGTGTGCTCCCCGCCCGGGAACGTGCGCTCCCGCACGGCGCGGGCGTAGTTGCGAGCCGTCGTCGACAGCGCGGCGGCGACATCGCCGAACTGCTGCGCGTACGCCGGTGGGTGCGCGGAGAAGCCCGCCATGTCGGTCCACACCAGCACCTGGCCGTCGCAGCCGGGACCGGCGCCCAGGCCGATCGTCGGCACGGGCAGCACCTCGGTGATGCGGTCGGCCACCTCGGGCGGTACCTGGTCGAGGAGCACCGCGACGGCGCCGGCCTCCGCCAGGGCGAGTGCGTCCGAGACGATCCGTTCGGCGGCGTCGTGCCCACCACCGTGCACCCGCGCGCCGGCGAGCATGTTCTCCAGCTGCGGCATGTTGCCCAGGTGGCCCAGCACGGGGATGCCGGAGAGCGTGAGCAGCCGGACGTGCTCGCTCAGGTGTGCCCCGCCCTCGATCTTGACCCCGTGCGCGCCGCCCTCCTTGACCATCCGGACGGCGGTGGCGTGGCACTGCTGGGGCGAGGCCTCGTAGGAGCCGAACGGCAGGTCCGCGATGACCATCGCCCGCCGGGTCGCCCGGGCCACCGCACGCACGGAGGGGACGATCTCCTCGACGGTCACCGGGATCGTGCTCGTGTAGCCGAGCACCGCGATGCCCACCGAGTCCCCGACGAGGAGCAGGTCGATCCCGGCCTCGTCGAAGACGCGCGCGGTGATGCCGTCGTAGGCGGTGAGCATGGTCAACGGCTCGCCGCGCTCCTTGGCGGCGCGCAGGTGCGGCGCCTCGACCCGGTGCGGGACGGGCGTGGCGCCGGGCCCGGTCGGTCGGTCCGTGTTCATCGGTGCGCCTCCTCGCGCTCGGGGTCCTGGACGAGCTGTTCGCGCCACCGGCTCGTCACCGGTAGGCGCCGGTCGCGGCCGAACGCCATGGCGGTGACCTTCGGTCCCAGCGGGTACTGCCGCCGCTTCCACTCCGCCCGGTCGACCAGGCTGAGCACCAGCTCGACCGTGCCGGCGTCGAACCCGGCCGCGAGGAGCTCGCCGCGGCCGAGGCCGCGGTCGACGTACCCCTCCAGGACGGCGTCGAGCAGGGCGTACTCCGGCAGTGAGTCGGTGTCCTGCTGATCGGGCCGCAGCTCGGCCGAGGGCGGCTTCTCGATGGAGGACACCGGGATCGGTTCGGTCTGCCCGGCGGCCCGGGCGGTCTCGTTGCGCCACCGGGCGAGCTCCCACACGCGCGTCTTGAGCACGTCCTTCAGGGGTGCGAAGCCGCCGACGGCGTCGCCGTAGATCGTCGAGTAGCCCACCGCGAGCTCGCTCTTGTTCCCCGTCGCGAGCACCAACGGACCCTCGCTGTTCGAGACCGCCATGAGGATCACGCCGCGCATCCGGGCCTGGAGGTTCTCCGCCGCGACGCCGGTCAGGCCCAGGGGCTCCTCGAACTCGGCGACCATGCCGGCGATCTCCTGGACCCGGTAGTCCACGCCGAGGCGGGCGGCGAGATCGGCGGCGTCGTCCCGGGAGTGGCCGGAGGAGTACCGCGACGGCATCGAGATCCCGACGACGTTCTCCGCCCCGACGGCGTCGGCCGCGATCGCGGCCACCAGGGCGGAGTCGATCCCGCCGGAGAGCCCGAGCACCACCTTCGTGAAGCCGTTCTTGACGACGTAGTCCCGCAGCCCGAGCGTGACCGCCCGGTACATCTGCTCGACGTCGCCGCGCTCGGCGACCGGCGCGCTCCCGGTCACGGGGGCGGCGCCGGCGCCCGGGAGGTCGATGAGGAGGAGCTCCTCGGCGAAGCCCGCCGCGGCCGCGACGAGCGCCCCGGCGGCGTCGAGCACGAACGAGTGTCCGTCGAAGACGAGGTCGTCCTGCCCGCCCACGAGGTTGACGTAGAGCACCGGGCAGCCGAGCTCGCGGGCCCGGTCGCGGGCGAGGCGGCGCCGCACGGCCCCCTTGCCGTCCTCGAACGGGGAGCCGTTCGCCACGAGCAGGGCGTCCAGGCCCTGGCCGGCCAGCTGCGTCACCGGGCCGCCGACCTGCCAGATGTCCTCGCAGATCGCCAGGCCGAGCCGGAACCCGTCGACCTCGAGCACGACCGGCTCCTGGCCGGGTGCGAAGATTCGGTACTCGTCGAAGACGCCGTAGTTGGGCAGGTGGTGCTTGACGTAGACCGCACCGACGGCGCCGTCGTGCAGGTCCGCGAGCACATTGGTCGGCCGGCCGTCGGTCGCGGTGCCCAACGAGCCGAGCACCACGTGCACGCCGCCGAGCCCGTCCGCGGCGAGCTCGGCCGCCAGGCGGGACAGGCGGGCGGCGGCCGCCCGCTGGAAGGAGCCCCGCACCGCGAGATCCTCGACCGGGTAGCCGGTGAGCATCATCTCCGGGGCGAGCACGACGGCGGCCCCCGCCTCGGCCGCGGCGGTGGCGGCCCGGCGGACGGCGTCGGCGTTGCCGTCGAGGTTGCCCACGGTCGTGTCGAGCTGGGCCAGAGCGATGCGCAGCGGTGCCATGACCTCACCCTATGGCGCGCGGCGCCCGTGAGCCGTGTCACCACGACCGCCCACCGTGCACCATGATGGACAGGTGCGGCGCGCGGGCGTCGGTAGCGCGGCCGGACGAGCCGCCGGTCCGCCAGGGCAGTCAGGAGATGTCGATGGACAAGCAGCAGGAGTACGTGCTCCGGGCGATCGAGGAGCGCAACGTCCGCTTCATCCGGCTCTGGTTCACGGACGTGCTGGGCGTGCTGAAGTCGGTCGCCGTCGCCCCCGCGGAGCTCGAGGGCGCGTTCGGGGAGGGCATCGGGTTCGACGGCTCCTCCGTCGAGGGCCTCACCCGTGTGTACGAGGCGGACATGATCGCCCGCCCGGACGCCGCCACGTTCCAGGTGCTGCCCTGGCGCGGCGGGGAGAACTCGGTCGCCCGCATCTTCTGCGACATCGTCACCCCGCTGGGGGAACCGGCCCGTTCCGACCCGCGCAACGTCCTCAAGCGGTCTCTCGCGAAGGCCGCCGACGCCGGGTTCACCTTCTACACCCACCCGGAGATCGAGTTCTACCTCTTCGAGCAGCCGGCGACGCCGGAGAGCCCGCTCGTGCCCGTCGACAGGGCCGGCTACTTCGACCACGTGGCACAGGGCACCACCAACGACTTCCGCCGGGACGCCATCACCACCCTGGAGGCGATGGGCATCTCCGTGGAGTTCTCCCACCACGAGGCCGGCCCGGGCCAGAACGAGATCGACCTGCGCTACGCCGACGCGCTGAGCACGGCCGACAACATCCAGACCTTCCGGGCCGTGGTGAAGGAGGTCGCCCTCAGCCAGGGCGTCCTGGCGACCTTCATGCCCAAGCCGCTCATGGAGGCGCCCGGTTCGGGGATGCACACCCACATGTCCCTCTTCGAGGGCGACCGCAACGCCTTCCACGACCCGGCCGGGGAGTACCAGCTCTCGGACACCGGGCGGGCGTTCATCGCGGGCCTGCTCCACCACGCCGGCGAGATCACCGCCATCACCAGCCAGTACGTCAACTCCTACAAGCGGCTCTGGGGCGGCGCCGAGGCACCCAGCTACGTGTGCTGGGGGCACAACAACCGTTCCGCACTGGTCCGGGTGCCGATGTACAAGCCCGGCAAGGGCCAGTCCGCCCGGGTGGAGTACCGCGCCCTGGACTCCGCCGCCAACCCCTACCTCGCTTACGCCGTCCTGCTCGCCGCGGGCCTCAAGGGTATCGAGGAGGGCTACGAGCTGCCCGAGGGCGCGGGGGACGACGTCTGGGCCATGAGCTCCGCCGAACGTCGGGCCCTGGGCATCCAGGAGCTGCCGGGCTCGCTCAGCGAGGCGGTGGGGCTCATGGAGGGCTCCGAGCTCGTCGCGGAGACGCTGGGGGAGGACGCCTTCGAATACTTCCTGCGTAACAAGCGCACGGAGTGGGAGGAGTACCGCAACCAGGTGACCGACTTCGAACGGCGCCGCTTCATCCCCGGCAACTGACCATCGATCGCGCAGCGGTCACGCGAAGGAGGAAGCGGCGTGGCGCGACCCGTCTCGTCCACGAGCGTCCTGCGCCGCCTGGGTTTCACCGACCCGGCCCGCGCCGAGCGGCTCCTCGCCGAGCCCGCCCTCACGCGTTTCGTCGAGGCGACGGCGGCCGCCGGGGCGCCGCTGCCGGAGGCCCTCGGCGCGACGGCCGATCCCGACCTGGCGCTCCTCGCGCTGCTGCGGATGGCGGAGTCCGCGACCGGGGAGACGGCCGACCTGCTGAGCGAGGTCCTTGCCGGGGCGGGCAGCCCGCGCCGCCGGCTCCTCGCGGTGCTCGGCGCCTCATCGGCGTTCGGGGACGCCCTGGTGGCCCGGCCGGAGTCGGTCGCCCTCCTGCTCGACCGGCCCGGGGAGGCCGGGGTCCTCGACCTCGGCGCCGCGGACGAACGGGACCGGGCGCTGCGCGCCGTCGGTGCGGACCCGGCCACCGACGTGCCGGTGGCCACCGTGACCGGCGCCGACGGGGTCGCGATGCTGCGGCGGACCTACCGACGCCGCCTCCTGGAGATCATGGCCGCGGACCTCACCAGCGCCGACCCCCTCGAGGATCTGCCCAAGGTGGCCGCGGCGATCGCCGACATCGTCGACGGCGCCCTCGACGCCGCCCTGGCCGTGGCCCGGGCCGATCAGCCTGACGGCGCCCGGGGCGTCCGCCTCGCCATCCTCGGCATGGGCAAGACGGGTGGGCGCGAGCTCAACTACATCTCCGACGTCGACGTCGTCTACGTGTGCGAGCCGGCACCCGGCTCGGGCCTCGACGAGCACGAGGCGCTCGACGTCGGCGCGCGCCTCGCCGGGACCCTCGCCCAGGCGTGCTCCGCCCCGGGGCCGGAGCCGGCGCTGTGGCCGCTGGACGCCAACCTGCGGCCCGAGGGACGCGACGGGCCGCTGGTGCGCACCCTGGCCTCCCACGTCGCCTACTACGAGCGCTGGGCCAAGGGGTGGGAGTTCCAGGCTCTGCTCAAGGCGCGGCCGATCGCGGGCGATCGCCGCCTCGGCGAGGCCTACCTGACGGCGCTGACGCCCCTGATCTGGACCGCGAGCGAGCGCGAGCACTTCGTCGAGGACGCCCAGGCGATGCGCCGGCGGGTGGAGAACCACGTCCCGCCCGCCGAGGCCGAGCGTCAGCTCAAGCTCGGGCGCGGCGGCCTGCGCGATGTCGAGTTCACCGTCCAGCTCCTGCAGATGGTGCACGGCCGCACCGACGACTCGATCCGGTCCCCCACCACGCTCACAGGGCTCGCCCAGCTCGCCACCGCCGGGTACGTCTCCCGGGACGACGCCACCGAGCTCGACCGCCACTACCGGTTCCTGCGGGTGCTCGAGCACCGCATCCAGCTCTACCGGATGCGCCGCTCCCACGTGGTGCCCAGCGCGGAGGCGGACCTGCGCCGGCTCGGCCGGGCCATGCGGACCGACGGGGTGGACTCGGCGGCGTCGCTGGAGGCACGGTGGCAGGAGGTGCGCCGCGAGGTGCGGCACCTGCACGAGTCGATCTTCTACCGGCCGCTGCTGCCGCTGACGGCCCAGCTCAGCGCGGCGGACGTGGCCCTGGCGCCGGCGGCCGCGCACGCCCGGCTGGCCGCGATCGGCTTCCACGCCCCCGACGCCGCGTTGCAGCATCTCGCGGCGCTGACGCACGGCATCTCCCGCCGGGCGGCGATCCAGCGCCAGCTGCTGCCGGTGATGCTCGGCTGGTTCGCCCAGGGTCCCGAGCCGGACGAGGGGCTGCTGGCGTTCCGCCGCATCTCCGAGGTCATGGGTACGACGCACTGGTACCTGAAGCTCCTGCGTGACTCCGGCGCGGCCGCCGAGCGGCTCGCGCGCCTGCTCTCCTCGAGCCGGTACGTCGCGGACGCCCTCGGGCGCCTCCCCGAGGCCGTGCGCTGGCTCGACGACGACACCGAGATGGCCCCGCGCGACGAGGGGGCGCTGGCCGCCGAACTGGGCTCGCTCCAGGGCCGACGCTCCGACCCCGGCGAGAGCGTGATGGCGGCCCGGTACCTGCGCCGGCGGGAGCTGCTGCGCGCCGGCATCGGGGACGTGCTCACCGGCCTGCCCGCCATCCGGGCCGACGAGGCGATCACGACGGCGACCGACGTCGTCCTCGCCGGCGCCCTGCGGGCCGCGGTGACGCAGGCGTGTGCGGAGGCGGGCCTCGACGCACCACCGTCGCGCTACCTGATGGTGGCGATGGGGCGGCTCGGCGGCCGGGAGATGACGTACGGCTCGGACGCCGACGTGTTGTTCGTGCACGACCCGCTGCCCGGCGCCGACCCCGAGACCGCGACCCGGACGGCGGTAGCCGTCGCGGCCGGGGTGCGCGCGCTGCTCGGCGAGACCGGTGCCGAGCCGCCGCTGGAGGTGGACACGGGCCTGCGTCCCGAGGGGCGCAACGGCCCCATCACCCGCACGCTCGCCTCCTACGGGGAGTACTACGAGCGCTGGCTCGAGCCATGGGAGCGGCAGGCGCTGCTGCGGGCCCGCCCGGCCGCGGGCGACGCGGACCTCGCCGAGCGGTTCCGTGCGCTCATCGACCCCCTCCGCTACCCCGACGGCGGCCTCGTCGACGGCGACCTGCGCGAGCTCCGGCGCATCAAGGCACGCGTGGAGTCCGAACGGATCCCGCGCGGCGTGCCGCCGTCGCGGCACCTCAAGCTCGGCCCCGGCGGGCTCAGCGACGTCGAGTGGACGGTCCAGCTGCTCCAGCTCCGCCACGCCGGTGCCGTGCCGGAGGCCCGGACCACCTCCACCGCCCAGGCGCTGCACGCCCTGCACGAGGCCGGCGTCGTCACCGTGGAGGAGGCCGAACGGATGACGGAGGCATGGCAGCTGGCCGCGCGGATCCGCTCCGCCGTCGTGCTGGGCAGCGGCCGGGCCACCGGCACCCGGATGGACGCGCTGCCCCACGACCCGCACCGGCTCGAGGTGGTCGCCCGGCTGCTGGGCTACGAGCCCGGGGGTCGGCTCGACCTCGAGGAGGACTACCTCCGGGCGGCCCGGCGGGCCCGCGCCGTCGTCGAGGAGCTGTTCTACGGCTGAGGGCCGCGCGCGGCAGGCACCGGCAGGGGCATGAGGCAGGATGGATGGATGCGTCTCATCCTCGTCCGTCACGGTCAGACCCCGTCCAACGTCGGCGGACTGCTGGACACCGGCGCCCCGGGACCGGGCCTGACGGAGCTCGGCCGGGAGCAGGCGGCCGCAGCCGTGCACACCCTGCGCGGCGAGCGCGTCGAGGCGATCTTCGCGTCCGTCCTGGTGCGGACACAGGAGACGGCGGCACCCCTGGCCGGTGCGCTGGGGCAGGGGATCGAGGTGCGCGAGGGCATCCGGGAGATCGCGGCCGGCGACCTCGAGATGCGCGGCGACCGCACGTCCGTGGAGCGCTATCTCAGGACGATCCTCGGCTGGACCGAGGGCGACCTGCACGCTCGCCTGCCCGGTGGGGAGACCGGCGCGGAGGTGTTCGACCGGTTCGACGCCGTCGTCGAGGAGATCGCCGGGCTCGACGTCGGTACCGCCGTGGCCTTCAGCCACGGTGCGGCCATCCGCGCCTGGACCGCCGTCCGCGCGGCCAACGTCTCGACCGCCCACATCGCCGCGAACCCGATCGGCAACACCGGTGCGGTGGTGCTCGAGGGGCACCCGCGCACCGGCTGGCACGCCGTGGCTTGGGAGGGTCGCGCGGTGGGCGGGCCCAGCGTCGACGCCCCGACGTCGGCCGGCCCCGTGGGCGAGCCCGTCGAGCCGCGCGGGTAGCTCACAACACCTTGGGGTAGCTCACAACACCTTGGAGAGGAACTCCCGGGTGCGCTGCTGCTGCGGGTCGTCGAGGACGGTCCGCGGCTCGCCCTGCTCGACGATGACGCCGTCGTCCATGAACACGAGGTGGTCGCCCACCTCGCGGGCGAAGCCGATCTCGTGCGTCACCACCACCATCGTCATGCCCGAGGCGGCGAGATCCTGCATGACCGTGAGCACCTCACCCACCAGCTCCGGGTCCAGGGCGGAGGTGGGCTCGTCGAAGAGCATGAGCTCGGGCTCCATCGCGAGCGCCCGGGCGATGGCGACGCGCTGCTGCTGCCCGCCGGAGAGCTGGGCGGGGTAGTGGTCGGCGCGGTCGGCCAGGCCCACCCGGTCCAGCAGCTCGCGGGCGGCGGCGCGGGCGCCGGCCCTGGACCTGCGACGGACCTGGACGGGTGCCTCCATGACGTTCTCCAGCGCCGTCATGTGCGGGAAGAGGTTGAAGCGTTGAAAGACCATGCCGATCCGGGCCCGCTGCATCGCGATCTTCTTCGGGTGCAGGCGGTACAGCTCGGTGCGCCCGCCCCGGTCCTCCTCGCGGTAGCCGGCGAGGACGCCGTCGACACGCAGCCGGCCGGCGTCGATCTCCTCGAGCTGGTTGACGCAACGCAGCAGCGTGGACTTGCCGGACCCCGAGGGCCCGACGACGACGCAGACCTCCCCGGCGGCGACGGTCAGGTCCACGCCGCGCAGGACGTGGAGCTCACCGAAGAACTTGTGCAGGCCGGTGATCTCGACCATGGGTGTGGTCACGGTGTGTACTCCAGGAACGGGTCGTCCTTGGCGGTGCCGGCGGCCAGGATGGCCTGCTGACGGCGGCCGAGCGCGCGCCCCTTGCCGCCGCGCGGGCCCTGGCCGGGCGTGGAGCCGGCGAAGCCGCGGCCGTAGTACCGCTCGAGGTGGTGCTGGCCGACCATGAGGACCGACGTGATCGCGAGGTACCAGATGGCGGCGACGACCAGGAGCGGGATCGGCAGGAACAGGCGGTTGCCGATCGAGTTCGTCGCGAAGGTCAGGTCGAGCGTGAACGGGACGGCGAGCACGAGCGAGGTGGTCTTGAGCATGGAGATCGTCTCGTTGCCGGTGGGGGGCACGATGACCCGCATGGCCTGCGGCAGGATGATCCGCCGCAGGATCTTCCCCTCGTTCATGCCGAGCGCCCGGGCGGCCTCGGACTGCCCGGCGTCGACGCTGGCGATGCCCGAGCGGAAGATCTCCGCCAGGTAGGCGGCCTCGTTGAGCGCCAGGCCGAGGATCGCGGCGTAGGCGGCGTTGAAGATGTCCCGGGTGTCGAAGACGACGAACTCCGGGCCGAACGGGATCCCCAGGCTCAGCCGCGGGTACAGCACGGCGAGCAGACCCCAGAACGTGAGCTGGGTGTAGATCGGCGTGCCGCGGAAGAACCAGATGTAGAACCACGCCACGGAGCGGGTCACCGGGTTGCCCGAGCGGCGGACGACCGCCAGGGTCATCGCGAGGACGATCGCGATCGCCATCGACGCCGCGGTCAGCAGCAGGGTCCAGCCCACGCCCCGGACCAACGTCACGTCTCGCAGGTACAGCCAGACGATGTCCCAGCGGAAGTTCGGGTTGGTGGCCAGGGTGTTGCCCCCCATCGCGGCCAGCACAGCCACGACGGCGGCCGAGAACCACCGGCCGGGCCGGGGGACCGGGTGCGCGTGGAGGAGGTCCGGCGCACCGTCAGGCACGGAGCCCTCGTGCGGGGCGCCGGCGTGCCGGCTCATCAGAGGGCGGGGTTGAGCTCGGCGGTGGTGAGCCCGCCGGTGACGCCCCACGTGTCGAGGATGTCGGACCAGATGCCCTTGTCCATGAGGTGCTGCATGGCGGCCTGGAGCGCGGCGCTCATCTCGGGGTCGTCCTTGGACACGGCGATGCCCTGCGGGGCGGCCGCGAGGACGTCGCCGAGCTGCTCGACCTGGCCGTCGGTCTGGACGGCGGCGTACTGGCCCACGGGGGAGTCGGCGTACATGACGTCGAGCTTGCCCCCCACGAGGTTCGTGGTGACGTCGGCCTGGGAGTCGTAGCGCAGGATCTCGATGGCATCCTCGCCAGCCGCCTCACAGGCGGCGGAGAGGACGTCGGAGGCCTCGTCCTGGATCGTGCCGGTCTGCACGCCCATCGTCGTCCCGCACAGGTTCTCCGGGTCGAGGCCGGCGGGGTTGCCGGTCTGCACGGAGAAGGTGGAGCCGGAGGCGATGTAGGCGATCATGGCGACCTCGGCCAGGCGTTCGGGCGTGATGGAGAACGAGGCGATACCGGCGTCGTACTGGGTGCCGATGGCGGGGATGATCGAGGCGAACTCGGCATGGTCGACCTCGACCTCGACGCCGAGCACGCGGCCCAGCGCCAGGGCGAGGTCGACGTCGTAGCCCATGGGCGTCTGACCGTCGGTGCCGCCGAAGAACTCCGCGGGAGCGTACTGGAGATTGTCGCCGATCGAGAGCGTGCCGTCGACGTCAGCGGGCAGGAGCGCGGCGATGTCGTCGACCTTCTCGATGGCGGCGAGGTCGAACGCGGCGGGGCTGGTGGCGTCGTCGGCCGGCGGGGTGTCCGCGCGGGGATCCGAGGCGTTGGTGCAACCGGTGAGGGCACCGAGCGTGATGATGGACACGGCGGCAAGACGACGCATGAGGGGACTCCGGGGACGTGCGGGCGGGATGCCTCAGCATATCCACCCGGGTGCATGAACATGCAAGTCAATGCATATGTGGTGGGTCACACGCCTGATGCGGCCCGATCCGTTGCCGGTGGCGGCACCTCCTCGGGCGGGTCGTCGTCGATGAGCTGGGAGCGGCACCACTGCGAGGCCGGCATCGCGCCCGTTGGTGCTCGGGCGGGCGGTGGTGGAGGTGCCGGAGCGGGAGACGGTGGTGCGTCGTCGGTGCGACGTCCCGTCGGGCAGGTGGACTGCGCGTCCGATCCAGTCGTCGTGTGTCGCGATGGTCGCCTCCGGGTCTTCGGGGGCAGGGGGATCGGTCAACGGGATCGGTCAACGACCGATGCTCAGGGCCCAACGTTCGAGCACGCCGGTGTCGTGGCGGGCGGTGTCGCGCACGCGCAGCACCCAGGCCCCGCGCACCGGCGTGCCGGCCAGGGTGGCGAGCCCCGGTGTCGTCGTCATGTCGAAGGTCGCACGCAGGTCGTCGGCGGCGCCGCCGGTGCGCTCGCGCAGCACCACCACCGGTCCGGCCGGGGGCACGAGGTCGACGGTGAGGTCACCGACGAAGGTGTGGCGGATCTCGACCTCGACCCGGACCGTGCGCACCGTGCCGCCCTCCGCGACGTCGATGCGGTCCTCGATGCCGGCGGGGGAGGCGTCCGGGATGGCGGTGCCCGGAAGGGACCGCACCTCCACCGGTCCGTCGGCGGGCGCTGTGCGGGCCTCGATGCGCCACCGGTCCAGGCGCCCGGTGTCCCGGCGGACGTGGTCGACCACGTGGAGCATCCACGCGCCGGCCGCGGGGCGCCCCACCAGCGTCGCGAGCGGCGAACCGGGCGCGTCCGAGTCGTACCGGGCGTGCAGGTCGTCGGCGGAGCCACCGGTCCGGGTGCGCAGCACCGCCTCGGTGCCGCCCGGGTCGATCAGGGTGGCGGTGAGGTCGCCGATCCATGGGTGGATCAGGTCCACCTCCACGGTCAGCCCGGTGAGTACGCCGGGCGCGGCGAGCTCCAGGATGCTGCGGGCGCCGTCGGGGTCGTCGTCGGGGATGAGCAGGTCCGCCACCGTCTCCGCGGTGGACGCGGGCGCCGTCGGAAGCAGGCCGGTGCGGAAGGAGATGGTGGCCCCGGGGCCGGTGACCGCCGAGATCACCAGCCCCGACCCCGTCCCGTCCCACATGCGTGAGCTCGGCGTCGTGGAGTCGGCGAGCGCGACGCCGGGGTCGGCACCGTACAGGTCGGTGGCGTCACCGAGGTTGCTGCCGTGCTCGAGGTCGAGGTGCCCGTCGCTCTGCAGCAGCGCGACCTGGTAGTGGCGCTCGCGCGTGCCGTCCTCCCACTCGTTCGACCCGAGCGTGTCGCAGTGGTACACCGCCAGCCCACTGGCGGGAAGGGCGGCATCCTGCCCGGTGGCGGTGCGGTTCTCGACGAGGAAGTACTCGTTCGGGCGGGGCGTGTCGTACTTGTGCACCCGTCTGGACTCCCCGGCGGCGACCGTGTACTGCGCGGGCGACGCGAGGGACACGTGCTCGTCGTACCAGGCGACCAGGTCGCGCAGGTACGCGCACACGGCGGACGGCTGGCGCCCGCCCCCGAGGTGGTTGCCCGCCCCCATGAGGCAGTAGTAGCCGATCCCCGAGCTCTCCTCGAGGTCGCCGTCGCGCTCGCCGTAGTCGTACAGGTCCGGGAACCGGCACAGCAGGTGCCCGCTCTCGTGGCAGATGGTGCCGATGCTCAGGTCGACGGGGGAGCGGCCCATGCTGGTGAGCATGTAGAAGTTCGTCCGGACGTTGCCGAACGTGAGGCGGCGCTCGGCATTGTGGGGCCACAGTTCCCCCTGATACAGGGTGCGGCCGGCGTAGAGGAAGTTCACGGCGTCGACCACGCCCTCCCCGCGCGAGTCGAAGTCGGCCAGGTTCACGCCGAGGTCGTTCACCGCCGCCGTCAGGGCGGGCTGGACGAGACTGTTCGCCACGTAGTGCGCCTGCGGCATCGGCAGCGTGACCGGGCCGACGACGACGTTGCGGTAGTCGAGCTTCCCGGCCGACATGGCCAGGAAATAGTCCCGCACCGACCCGGAGTTGCCATTGCGCCGGTAGCCCTCGTCGTTGAGCATGGCGGCGACGTCGGCGCTGGTCACGGTCGAGGCCAGGTCCGCGAACTGCACCAGCACGGTCAGGCCCCGGACCTGGCCCGCGCTGACCCGGCGCCCGGGCAGCAGGCCTCGGTTGGCGCCGAAGGTCCTGGTCAGGCCGGGCACCTCGGGCGGGCGGGGGCGCAGCGTGTCGTGGCGGGCACGGATGGCCGCCGCGCGCACACCCGGGGACTCCTTCAGGTGCATGCGGACCCCGGGCGGGACCGGCTTGGTCACCGGCACCCCGGAGGAGACCAGGTGGCCCACGGCGAGCAACGCGTAGCACCACAGCGCACGGTCGGCGTCGAACACCGCCGTGCACCCGGCGGGCGTCTCGTACCGCGCCCGCATCTCGTCGCCGTACACCACCAGCTCCACGGTGGTGCCGTCTCCCTGGGGGAACGTCAGCCGCTCCCCGAAGATCGCGCTCATGGTCAACTCCTCACATGCCAGGCAGGTTGTCGACCCCGGGGGTGACCCCGAAGCGCCGGAAGGTGATGCGGGGGTTCTCGTGGGAGCTCCCGCCGGCGGTGCGCCACGTCTCGAAGTGCAGGTGAGGGCCGGTGACGTTGCCGGTGGCGCCCATCTCGCCGATGTGCTGTCCGCGGACGACGTGCTGGCCGGGAGCGACGAGGATCCTGGACAGGTGCCCGTAGAACGTCGCACCACCGCGGTCGCTGCGGATGCTGATGGCGTTGCCGGACCGGCCGGGCTCGATGTTCGCCCCCACCTCGACGACCGTGCCGTCGAACGCGGCGAGGATGTCCGTCCCGGTCGCGTTCGCGATGTCGATCCCCGAGTGGAACACATTGCCGAGGAGCTTGCGCGGACCGTACTCCGACGTGATCCGGCCGACGGCGGGGTTGACCATCGTGGGCGGCTCGAGGGCCTTGTTGGCGCCCACGCGCACCGCCACCCGGTTGAGCGCCCCCTGCAGGGCCTTGATCGTCATCTTGCCGCGGTCGCCGTCGTTGCTCCCCCGGTACAGGTTCAGGCTCGCGAGGAAGCGTTGCTCGGCCTTGGTGGAGACCTTGCCGAAGTCGCCGTCGATACGGCCGGAGTAGAAGCCCAGCTGCGCCAGGAAGCTCTGGTAGGCCTTGAACAGCACGGGCCCGGCGACGGCCCGCCTGCCCTGGTTCTCCTCGATCGCGCCGCGGTAGTGACCGGTTGCGGCGAGCGCGCGTTCCTGCTCGGTGATGGTGCGGTGGGCGTAGTCGCCGTCGACGAACAGGGCGAGGAAGGATGCGACCCTGCCGCGCTCGACCGCCGTCCGCTCGCCGGCGCCGGGGACCTCGATGCCGTGCGCGTCCATGGCCGCCCGGTAGGCGGTCAGGAAGCGTTGCCAGTCGAAGTCGGCGCCGGGCTCGGGGCGCCCGTCCGGGTCGGCGTCGCCGTGGCCGATGAAGCCTGGCCGGCGGGCCTCGGCCTCGTCCAGGGTCAGCCGCCGCGCCGGGACGACGATGCCGAGCTCGTCGAAGCACCACCGTGCGGCGTCGGCGGCGGCCGCCGCCAGGTTGTCCACGATGTCTTCCCGGTGCTGCTGGGGCAGCCCGTTCCACTCGGCCGCGGTGCTCGCCGCCGCGATGTGGATCGCCCAGTTGTTCAGCGATCCGATGCCCCACGTCTCGGCGTCGTACCGGGCGAGCTGGAGGCGGGACTCGGCGTCGCAGACCGCGTGGTAGGACCCGAAGTCCTCGCGGGTGAGGAGGAACCGGGCGACGCCGTCGACGCCGGCACCGACGCCGACGGGCCGGTTCTCGGCGGTGTGCAGACCGATGGTGCCGGACGCCGTCGCGAAGTTTCGGCGGGGAAAGCCGTACTGCGGTACGGCCTGGGGGTTGAGCTCGAATACGGTGAGCGGCATGGGGATCGCCTCCTGGTACGGGATGGGGGTCGCCTGTCAGGCACGGATGGTCTCGATGACGAGCTCCTCGGTCCCCCGGTGATCGGCCGAGAGGCCCGGCGGTGCGCCGAGCGAGATGCCCCGTTCGCCTCGGGTGACCGCCGGCGGGCAGCGACGAGGAGACGCCGAAGCCCTGCGGCAGTCCCAGCAGCGCGCAGCACAGCCGGGTCGCGGACGCATGCCGGCCCCGACGGCGGCGCAGCCGTTCCGGCAGCCGGCCAGGGCGGACACCGGCGGGAAGTACTCGTCGATGGCGACGAGGAACGCGAAGATCGTGCGGGCCATCGCACTCGCCTCCCACCGCACTGCACCACGCCGCACAGCCGGTGTGGCCAGTGTGGCGCAGATCGGGGCGCTGCGGAATACCCGTAGCGGAGCAGGAACAACTGCTGGGCATCGCGGAGATCGGTGCGGTCCGCGCCACCAATCCTGCCCCGCACCGTCGCCGACATCTTGCCCGCGATCGTGGCCGGCACGTGCACGTGCTCTGCGACTTCGGTCACCTCATCGGGTACCTATGGCAGGCCACCTGGTCCCTCCACTCCGAAGGCGACCCGGCCACCGAGGCGCCCGTTGGGGACGCGCACCCAAACCATGTCGCCTCACCACGTGCTTCAGTACACCTCGTGGAACCACTCGGTGCCGAGCACCCGTCTGGCCAGCGGTCGAGGTAGGGCGAGGAGGACCGCGAGAGTGCGCACGCCTCCCCGGGTCTGGGAGGCGTGCGCTGCCAGTGCCGCGCGCTTGGCCGCAAGCTGATCCCGGACGTCGACACTCATCGTCAGGTCCGTTGGGGAGGAGAAGATGTCATCGCCGGGAAGCGTGAGGCCAGGCAGCAGCCTCGCGAAGGGCCGACCCACCCGCAGCAGCCGCACCAGCCAGGTGTGGTCGAGTGTTGCCTCCAGCAGTCGCGGCCGACGTCGGGCGAGAGTCTGCGCGGCTCGTGCGACCAGGTGGAGGTGTACGTGATCGGGGTGCCCGTATCCGCCGTTGGCGTCGTACCCGGTGAGGGTGTCGGCGTCTTCCTCGTCGATGATCGCGGCGACGGTCTGGGCTGCCTGCTCGACGGGGGTGTCGATGAAGCGACCGGGCCCCTGGGTCGGGGCGTCTGCCATGCCGGAGTCGACGTAACCGAGCCAGGCAACTCGCGCCGCGCCGAGTGCCCGGGCCGAGGCTGTCGCTTCGCCGCGGCGACGCTGCCCGAGCGAGGTGGACGGGGAGCGGTCGGCGGCCGAGGTGAGCCCGGCGTCACCGTCGGTCGCGAACACCAGGACGACGCGGTCGCCGGCGGCGGAGCGTTGGGCGAGCCAGCCGCCCGCGAGGAGGGCTTCGTCGTCGGGGTGGGCGTGCAGGGAGATGATGGTCGCCACGATTCGTCCTCAGGCTCGTGCCGCAATGGGCGCTGCGGGTTCCGCCACCGGCGTGGCGCCCGCGACACAGCGGGCGGCTTGCCGGTAGAGCGCCTCGGTGTGCGTGAGGACGTCGCTCCAGTCGTGTCGCGGTGCGACTCGATGGTTGTGCATGCTGATGCTGTTCAGCAACGCGTGATCGGTGATCAGGTCGACGATCGCGACGACCATCTCGGTGTCGTTGGCCACGAGCATCCCGTCGACGCGGTCGCGGATGAACTCGCTGACGCCGCTGCGGCCGTTCCCGATGACGGGCAGGCCGGCGCAACGTGCCTCGAGTGCGGCGATTCCGAACGATTCCCTGGGGGATGGGGCGATGTAGATCGACGAAGCCCGCAGCTCGTCGAGCACCTCTCGTCGCGGAATCCGGCCGGTGATGCGCACATCCTGGGAGAGTCCGTGGCGTTGCACGTAGCGTTCGATTCGCTGGCGCAGCGGCCCGTCGCCGACGATGACGAGCTTCAGGTCATGATCGGGAAGGAGGCGGCGGACCTCGGCGAACATCTTGAGCAGTGCCAGCGGGCGTTTGCGGGGCATGAGACGCATGACGCTCACCAAGATGGTCGGCCTCTCGTCGGCTGTCGCCGGTGCCTCGCACTGCCGGTCTCGCTGGGAGGGCCGCCAGGTGGCGACGTCGATCGCGTTGGGTAAGACGGCGACGTCGGCGTCGCCCAGCGACCGGCGGAAGGTCTCGGCCGCGGCAGTGCTGACCGCGGACCAGGCGACGGGCCAGCGGTGGAGGGAGGCGAGTGCGACCAGCCGGAGGAGTCCGCCGGCACCTGCCCACATCGAGTGCACGGTGATCAGGGTGGGGATGCCGGCGGCCGTCGCGGCGCGGGCGACGGCAACGCCGTAGGGCGACCACATGGAGATGTGGATGTGGACGACGTCGTACTCGGTGACGGCGCTGCGCGCCCCAGCGGCGGGTATGCGACGCACCCATGCCGGGTCGGGGCCGCTGCCTGCGGTGGGGGTGAGCACGTGCGCATCGAGGCCGGCTGCGCGCTGGTGGCGGACGAGGTCGTCGACGTGGGTCTCGATCCCACCCAAGCGCGGCAGGAAGACGTCGGTGACGTGGGCGATCCGGCGGATCGACCACACCGAATCATTCGCCGGCTTGGGAACTCGGCGCTGCGCGAGGAACCAGATCCCGAGGACCCCACCGCCGACGGGGATCTCGACGGCGAAGATGAACAGGCGATACAGCACCGCCGCAGCGGTGACTCCGGCCGGGTCGCCGCCCAGGGCCACCAGCACGCCGACCAGGCCGAGATCCGCGACACCGACACCGCCCGGGGTGAGGGGGACGATCGTGAACAGCCGTTCCACGGCGAACCCGGCAAGCACTTCGGACCATGTGCTTCCAGCCCCAGTCAACTGGAGGCAGAACCCGAGCAAGAGCCCTTGCAGCGCGACGTACCCGCAGATGCCGGCCGTCATCCGAACCCATCCGGCGGAGACCAGCCCTGCGCATTCACGGCGGACATCATCGAGCAGATCCGGGATTCCCAGGGTGCGGTCGCGGCCGATCAACCGCAGCGCGAGGCGCAGCGCCCGTTCGATCCCGTGCCCGAGCAGTCCGGTTCCTCTCGGGCTGAGGAGCAGCACGGCAGCGAAGCTCGCGAGCCCAGCGAAGCCGGCACCGGCGAGCAGCGACGTGGTCTTGAGCTGCGGCGTGACTGTCTCACCTGCGCGAGCGAGCACGATGACACCGACGATGGGCAGGATCAGCTTGGAGCCGACGTCCCACAGGTTGGTCAGGACGGTGTAGCCGGTGAACGAGCGGATGTCGATGCCCCAGGCCCTCATCATCCGGCGGTTGAGCTCGACCCCGGCGGCTCCGCCCAAGGGCACCACGTTGGCGACGGCGCTGCCGGTCACGTTGAGGGTCAGGGCACGCCGGTGGGTGAGGGCGGGCGCTGCCGCGGTCAGGACGAAGGAGTGGACCACGAGCCCGAGAAACCACAGGCCCACGAGGGCGAGGAGGGCTGGCCAATGCACGGCTCGCAGCACCGGGAGCACGCCGTGCCTGGGGACGTCGACGGCCCGGGGCAGGGCAACCGCGACCAGGGCGAGCGCCAGGAGCCAGGACGCGAGGAACCGCAAGCGTCCCCACACCGGCGAACGGCGCGAGACGGGACGCGCCGGTGCGCCGAGCGCGTCGGCCGAGTGCTCGGCGCTGCCCGTCACGGTCATCGGTGTCGCCCGCTGGTCGACTGTGCTCACGGGATCCTCACCGGGGCGTTGGTGCGGTGCGTGATCTCGCGGATCCGCCACCGCAGCACGTGGGCGGCCGCCTCGGGACTCATCGTGGACGCCCCGGCGGTGCGCTCGGGGAACGTGATCGGATGCTCGGCGACCGGCAAGCCGAGGCGTTCGCTGCGCCAGGTGTTCTGCACCTGGAATCCATCGCCGTTGGATGCGGTGTGCAGGACCCCGACCGCGACCAGTGCCTCGGAATGCAGGGCCCGGAACCCCGAGGTGGTGTCTCGCGTGGATAGACCGAGCAGGCAGCGTGCATGGAAGGTGGCGCACGACGGCAGGACCTGCTGGAGAAGCGGCCGGCGAAGCGGCCAGGTCTCGGTGGCGCCGCCACGGACATCCCAGGAGCCGAGCACGAGATCGTGCATGAGCAGCAGCGCGAGCATGGCCGAAACCGCGGCGACCGGGTGGGGGCCGTCGGCGCCGATCTGGACGGCAGCGTCGTAGCCGTGCGCGATGGCTGCGACGACACCGGCACGATACGCAGTCCCGAGGCCGTCCTCGGACGTGCGGGTGAGCAGGGTGAGCCAGTCCCCGAAGCCCTGGGAAGCGCGCACCAGGGCCGCGGTGCGGTCGGACCTGTTGTCGTCGACGACGAGGACGGCGATCGCGGTGTGCTGAGCGGTGGCACTGGGCACCTCGAGGGCCGCCAGCAGTCCGGGGAGGGAGGTGGCCTCGTCATAGGTCGGACTGACGATCACGCAACGCATGGCCGAACAGTAGGCGGGGCCCGATGAAGCAAGCATGAAGCCGCAACCCACCTGGATCGGTCAGGCCTCCCGGCACCGGGCCGAGGACGGTCGACGACGTCAGCCGATGGTCCGCGGGGCCAGCCGCCAGGCCAGGCCACGGATTGTGGCGGTCACGCCGACGTGGAGGCTGGCGGACGCCTCGACCCGCGCGAACGCCGCGCCGGCATGCGGGTGCGCGTGCAGAAGGTTGGGTTGGGTCATGTAGGGGGCCCGGGTGTCCTGGATCATCGTGTACGGCAGTCCGGCGACGTCACCCGGCGCGGCGGGGAACCGCCCTAGCCAGCGGCCACCGCCGGCGGACGGCCGCTCACACCCGCGCCGCGCGAAACCACGCCGCTCGCGGTGAATCGCCGTCCGTCCTGGGCGGTTGGACGCTCGCTTGCTGGAGGGCGCTCACGTGCTCATCTCCATCACCTCGGGAACGTAGGGGCCCGGGCATGAAGACCGGAAGTGCTGCCGCACCCCAGGTCCGTGGCTACGCCACAGGTGCCGCCACGGAGGCATCGGCCGGTTCGCGTGCGGTCGGTAGCAGCACTGTGACCGTCATCGCCGACCCGTGGGTACACGGCACCGGGATGGGGCGGCCTTTCGTGGAGTGCTGCCCCTGGTGACACAGCCGTAGCTCACCGTTCGCCCCGGTGACCAGCGCGACGACAAGCGAGAGCCCAAGGCCTGAACCGGGTCGAGGCCGCGCGTCATCGGCTCGTGCGAAGCGTTGGGTCGCCGTCGTCAGCAGCGCAGGTGGCATGCCGGCGCCGGAGTCTGCGACCACCAGACGGGCCCATCCCGGCGCCGGCTCGTCGATGCTCACCTCGACCGGCGGCGCCCCGTGGACGGCGGCGTTGTCGAGGAGATTGGTGACCACCCGCTCCAGCTCGAAGTCGGCCACCAGCACCGGCAGGGGGTGCTCGGGAAGCGTGACGGTGAGGTTGCCGGCGTGCTCGGGATCGGCGCGGCGCCGATGGTTGATCGTGCGGCTGGCAATGGTCACGAGGTCGCTGTGCGCGGACGTGTGGCTCCCGTCCACCCGGCCGAGTTGCAGGAGCTGGTCTGAGAGCGCGGCGAGCCGATCGAGGTCGACCTTGAGTTCGGTGAGGATTCGTTCGTGCTCGGCCGGGCTGCGGGGCCGGCGAAGGGCCAGTTGGATCCGGCTGGTGAGCAGCGTGATAGGGGTGCGAAGCTCGTGGCTGGCCTCGGTGACGAACTGGCGCTCCCGGTCAAGAGCGCCCTCGAGGGTGGTGAGCATGTCGTTGAAGGTGTGCCCGAGACGGGTGATCTCGTCATCGCGCAGGGGCGGAACGTCGAGCCGCAGACTGGTGTTACCGGCCGCGATCACCTCGGCGCGGCGCCGATACCGTTCGACCGGGCGCAGCGCGGCCCGGGCCAGCCGCTCGCCAACCAGGGCAGTGATGACCAGTGCGCCGAACCCGGCGAGGGTGAGTTGGACGAGGAGTTCCCGCAGGGCCTCGTCGCGGTAATCGCGACGGACCCCGACCAGCAGATAGCGCTGTGGATTCTGCGACAGTTGGACCACCTGCACGCGATACGGCTCGGCCGAGACGGGCAGGAACTTCCCGACGTCGAAGGGGCGAGGCGTCGTGGTCACTCGGTCCAGCTGCCGCACGCTCAGGAGGGCGGTCGCAGCCGCCGGACCTCCATGGTCGAGGATGGCACCGTCCGTGTCCAGCACCTGCCATGCCACGCCGGTGGCATCTGCCGCCGATCGGCTGCGCACATGTCCGTCGGACTGAACCAGCGGATCGAGTGTCTGACTGGCTTGAGTGAGCTCGGTGTCGATCCCGCGGTCCAAGGCATCCTCGACGCGCAAGTACACGAAGACCCCTGCCGCGATGAGTACCACGAGGCTCGCCGCGGAGAAGCCGGCGACGAGGCGGACCCGCAGCGGTAGCCGCGAGAGCCGTGAGGGTCGTGAGGGCAGCTTGCTCATCGTTTCGCGACCGGGTTTTCGAGCCGGTAGCCAATTCCTCGCAGGGTGGCGATGGTGTCGGTGCCGAACGGCTTGTCGATCTTGCCGCGAATGGCGGCGAGGTGGACGTCGATGACGTTGCTGCGCAGGTCCGTCTCGCCGTCCCAGACCTCGTCGAGGATCGTTCGCCTGGTCACCACCTGTCCGGCGTGCGAGGCCAGCAGGTAGAGGATGTCGAACTCGCGCGTGGACAAGCTGATGTCAACGCCGCCTCGGGAGACCCGGCGAGCTACCGGGTCCACCACCAGAGCACCGATCTGCACCGGTGCCTCACCGCTGAAGCCGCCACGGCGGTACAGCGCGCGTAGCCGGGCCAGGAGCTCGTCGAGGTCGAAGGGCTTGGGTAGGTAGTCGTCGACACCCGCATCGAGACCGTCGATGCGGTCGCGCACGTCACCACGGGCGGTGAGCATCAGGATCGGCGTCGCCATCCCGATCCCTCGCAGGCGTCGTGCCACCGTGACGCCGTCCATGCCGGGCAGCATCCAGTCCATGAGCGCCACGTCGAAGCCCGTATCGGTCAGGAGCCGGTCGTAGGCGACGCGGCCGTTGTGCACGACGTCGACCTGCCACCCGGCCTCGGCCAGCGACTCCTCGAGCAGGCCGGCCAGGCGGATGTCGTCCTCGGCAACCAGGATCCTCATCGCGTCGTCTCGTCTTGGCGTTGCCCGATGTGCCAGTCGCCCTCACTCACCTGCTCAACGTAGTGCCGCTCCAGGTGCTGCTGCGCCTTGTCGGCATCCAGCCCCACGTGTCGAGGCTGTCGCCAGCCACTACGGCTGCGGGCGACGATGTCGGGATGCCACAACCCGACCACCACCCCGCCGGAGGCTTCATCGATCTCGCTCGCCCCACCGGCGAGGGCGCCGCACGCCGCGCACCTGCGAGCACCGCGACACCTGGTGGGGTCACCCCAGCCGCCGTCCCGCTGGTCGATCCGAGGTGGGCTGCCACACGGAGAACAACCAGAGCAGCAGCGGAGGCCGGCCGTCCCACCAGTCGCCGTCCAGTGACTGGCCCTGGCTCCAGTGCTGGGCAAGTAGCCAGAACCCGCTCTCATCCGAGGTCAACGGGCTGTCCAGGAACGGCACCCACGTAGCCGTCGTGAGCAGTGCCGCGAACAGCAATCCCGAGGTTGCCCAGCCCCCGTTTGCTGACGCGTGCGCCCGGTTCGGCGGCGGGCATCGCCCGAGCCGGTCGGGACGCGTGGTCGCTGACGAGTGTCGAGGGAACAGCCTCAGCCATACTTCCAGATGCGTCGTCGCCGTCCGCGTCACCGACCGTGACCGGACCAGCAGGAGAGGTGTGGTCGCCGGCGCGCGCCCGGCGACGGTGGATCGCTCGTGCGCTGTAGCGCATCGCACTCACCCCGAGTGGGACGCCGATGCCCACGACCGAGATGTCGTGCTCGACGGTGTGTCCGCTGTTCCTGGCGAGGTATCCGGTGAGGACCATCGTCGCGGCCCCACAGGGCGCCGCCCGCGCCAGTGACGCCGGCAGTCCATCACTGCGGCCAGGGGGACGTGGCTTTGGCTGGCCCCCACGCCGCCCAGGAGCACCGCCATCTCGCCGGGGAAGATCAGCCCAGGACGGCCGAGGACTCCAGGGCCGGCCGAGCGAACACCACCGACAGCGCGAGCTACGCCGGAGTCGCCAGCCGATGCTCGATCAGCCCGGTCATCACGCACTCCTCGGGGCTGTGGTCAGCAGGGCTCTCACGGGTGTGCATGCCAGCCACTCCACCAGCCGCACCACGAGCGGCCGAGCGGTGAGGTAGGACGCCACCGCGACGATTGCCCCGACCAGCAGACCGGCCGCGACGTCGAGCGGGAAGTGTGCGCCGATGTAGACGCGGGTGAACGCCATCATGAGGGCAAGTGCGGCCGTGACGATCCCGAGGCGACGGTGCACGAGCAGCACTCCGGCCGCCACGGCTCCGGCCATGACGGCGTGGTCGCTCGGAAAAGAGTAGTCGCTGCTCCGCGAGCCCAGGATCAGCGCGTGCGGGAGCACCGTATAGGGGCGCGGTTCGGCCACGGCAGCGACGAGGAACTGATTGACTCCGAGCGCCACGAGGGCGCCGATGGGAGCCCACAAGGCAGCGGTGACTCGTCGCAGGTCCCCGTTGCGGCGTACCAGCCACCACGACAGCAGGAGCAGAGCGGCGAACAGCCCCACACCGTACCCGGCGTACAACAGTGCCGGGGTGTGCAGCCACGGCGTGATGCGCACCAAGTGGTTGACCGCTGTGAACCAGTCTTCCTGGGCCTGGGCTAACACCACGGATCCAGTGCTCGCGCTCACGAGTTCGTCCCCCATCCTGCTGACTCAGGGCCGGCATCCGGACGAACCGTAGGCAGGGCCACATGAAGCAGCCATGAAGCCCTGAGGAATGGCCTGGGTTGCCAGCATCACCCTGCTCGGGTACCACCGATGACCACCCGGGGCGGTGGGCGCTGGTCATCGGCTCTCGAAGATCTGTGCGGTTGTCACCCTCGGGGGCGACGACGTCCCTGCACTCATCGCGGCCAGCGACTGCATCGTGCAGAACGCCGGCCGGGACGAGTTCGATCGTGAACGGACTTGGGCACACGCTGCTGGGGCGGTTCTGGGGACGCGCGGGGGACACACGCGAACGAAAAACGACCCCTGACGCTTGGAAGACGTTGGAAGGTGTCTTCGCGGGTCAGGGGCCGTTTCAGGCACCTACGAGCGGCTCTCGGGCCACGCGGGATCAGAGGTCGTAGTAGAGCTCGAACTCGTGCGGGTGCGGGCGCTGGCGCAGCGGGTCGATCTCGTTGGTCCGCTTGTAGGCGATCCACGTCTCGATGAGGTCCGCGGAGAACACGTCGCCCTCGGTGAGGAAGTCGTGGTCGGCCTCGAGCGCCTCGAGTGCCGCCGAGAGCGAGTCGGGGAGCTGGGCGATCTGGGCATGCTCCTCGGGCGGCAGCTCGTAGAGGTCCTTGTCGATCGGGTCCGCGGGCTCGATCCGGTTCTTGATGCCGTCGAGGCCGGCCATGAGCATGGCGGCGAAGGCGAGGTAGGGGTTGGCCGAGGGGTCCGGCACCCGGTACTCGACGCGCTTGGCCTTGGGGGAGGAGCCGGTGACCGGGATGCGGATGCAGGCGGACCGGTTACGGGCCGAGTACACGAGGTTCACCGGCGCCTCGAAGCCCGGCACCAGTCGGTGGTACGAGTTCACGGACGGGTTCGTGAAAGCCAGCAGCGCGGGGGCGTGGTGCAGGAGCCCCCCGATGTACCAGCGCGCGAGGTCCGAGAGCCCGCCGTAGCCGCGCTCGTCGAAGAACAGCGGCTTGCCGTCCTTCCACAGCGACTGGTGGGAGTGCATGCCGGAGCCGTTGTCACCGAAGAGCGGCTTGGGCATGAAGGTGGCGGACTTGCCCGCCTCCCACGCCACGTTCTTGATGACGTACTTGAACTTCATGACGTCGTCGGCCGCCGCCTGCAGCGTGCCGAAGCGGTAGTTGATCTCCTGCTGGCCGGCGGTGCCGACCTCGTGGTGCGCCCGCTCGACCTGCAGGCCCACCTGCTGGAGGACCTCGACCATCTCGTCGCGCAGGTCGGCCATCTGGTCGTTGGGGGAGACCGGGAAGTACCCGCCCTTGTAGCGGGTCTTGTAACCGAGGTTCCCGCCCTCCTCCTCGCGCCCGGTGTTCCACGCGGCCTCGGCCGAGTCGAGGTAGTAGAAGCTGGAGTGCTGGGTCGTCTGGAAGCGCACGTCGTCGAAGACGTAGAACTCCGCCTCCGCGCCGAAGAACACGGTGTCGGCGATCCCCGTGGAGCGTAGGTACGCCTCGGCCTTGGCGGCGATGTTGCGCGGGTCGCGCGAGTACGCCTCGTCGGTGAAGGGGTCCACGATCGAGAAGTTCACGACGAGCGTCTTCTGCTTGCGGAACGGGTCGATGAACGCCGTCGTGACGTCCGGGACGAGCTTCATGTCGGACTCGTGGATCGCCTGGAAGCCGCGGATGGACGAGCCGTCGAACATGAGCCCCTCGGTGAAGGCGTCCTCGTTGAACGCCTCGACGGGGATGCTGAAGTGCTGCATGACGCCCGGCAGGTCGCAGAAGCGGACGTCGACGAACTTGACGCCCTGCTCCTTCGTGAAGGCGATGGCCTCCTCGGCGGTGGAAAACATCCGTGGCTCCTTGGTGTGGACGGTGATGACCGGAACGATGGCGACGCTAGCCAGAGGCCGTTTCCCCCGTGTCACCTGAATGTGTCCGGGATGTTACGCGCCCGCCACGGTGATCGGGACATCGGTCACCGCGGCGGGCCGCGCAGCTGTCGGCCTGACCCGGGCGGGACCGGGGACGCGAGCCGATTAGGCTCCCTACGTGCCTGACTCTTCCACCACCTCGGTCACGCGGCCCGTCGCCGGGCTGGGCCGGCGGATCGCGGCACTGCTCATCGACTGGGCGCTCGCCTCGGCGATCAGCGCCGGCTTCTTCGCCTGGGACGCGATGGTGACCCTCGGCATCTTCGCGCTCATGACGTTCCTGCTGGTGGGCACGCTCAGCGCCACCATCGGGCACGTCGCACTCGGCCTCGGGGTGCGGACCCTCGCGGGCGGACCTGCGGGGCCGGGGCGGGCATTCGTGCGCACGCTGGCACTGTGCCTGGTGATCCCGGCGGTGGTGTGGGGCCGGGACGGCCGCGGCCTGCATGACGTGTGGGCGGGCACCGTCGTCACGCGGGTGCGCTGACGGCGAGGATCCGCCCGACGGCGTGGCTCAGCGGCCGCGCATCCCCTTGCGGTCCGGCCGCGCTTTCATCGGGTCGATGCCCTTGGGGATGGGCATCTTCGTCGCACCGAGCGACTGGAGCCGCTTGCTCACCGCCGCGACCTCGGCCGCCGTGAGCTTGCGGGGCAGCTTCTGGACCGTCTTGACGATCTTGCCGAGCGGCACCTGGCCCTGCTCGTTGCCGTACTCCACGAAGTGGACGGCGACGTTCGGGACGACGCGGCTGACCTTTCGCTTCTCCTCCTCGAGGAGGCGCTTGACGCGGCTGCTGGGCCCCTCGGAGACGAGGACGATGCCGGGCCGGCCGACCATCCGGAACACCAGGTCCTGCGTGCGCGGGTTGATCGCGACGGGCTGCTCCTCGACGTTCCAGCCGCGCCGGATCTCGCCCAGGGCCGCACCGGCGGCCCCGGGCTGCCCGTCGATCTGTGAGTACGCGGACTTCCGGGTCTGCGACGCGAGCACGGTCATCATGACCGTGAGGGCGACGAGGACGCCGAAGAAGCTCAGGTAGATGGGATGGCCCCAGGCGAACCCGATGACGAGGGCGATCGCCATGACCGCCACGAAGATCGCGAGGAGGATCCACGTGATCGACGGGTTGACCCGCCGGGTCAGGACGTACGCGTCCCGGGTGTTGTGGTACCAACGCTGCTTCTTCTGGGGTGCGGCGGAGTCGACGCCGTCGTTCTTCTTGCGGGCCATGATCCCCAAGGGTACCCGGCCGGCGGCGGAGCCCACCGCGCGTGATCCTCCTGCGTTCCGACGGCGGCGTCCATCGCGGGCGGGCATGCTGCGTGCGGGCGCGGCCGATCCGTCAGCGGACGAGCGCGGCGGCCTCCTGGCGCGACGTGGTCGGCTCGGTGAGGTGGGCCAGGTGCGCGGGGACCTCCCGGCCCTTGCGGACCATCGCCCTGCCCCACAGGCGCCCCGCCCGGTAGCTCGAGCGGACCATCGGCCCGGCCATGATGCCCAGGAACCCGATCTCCTCACCGATCTCGGAGAGCTCGACGAACTCCTCGGGCCTGACCCACCGGTCCACCGGATGGTGGCGCACGGAGGGCCGCAGGTACTGGTTGATCGTCAGCAGGTCGCAGCCGGCGTCACGGAGCAGCTGCATCGCGTCGACGACCTCGTCGAACGTCTCGCCCATGCCGAGCATGAGGTTGGACTTGGTGACGAAGCCCGCCTCGGCGGCCGCGGTGAGCACGCCGAGCGACCGCTCGTAGCGGAAGCCGGGCCGGATCCGGCGGAAGATGCTCGGTACCGTCTCGAGGTTGTGCGCCAGCACCTCGGGGCGCGAGGAGAAGACCTCCGCGAGCTGGTCGGGCTTGGCGTCGAAGTCGGGGATCAGCAGCTCGACGCCGGTGCCGGGGTTGAGCTCATGGATCTGCCGCACCGTCTCCGCGTAGAGCCACGATCCGCCGTCCTCGAGGTCGTCGCGGGCGACGCCGGTGATGGTGGAGTACCTCAGGCCCATCTGCTGCACGGACAGTGCCACCTTGCGCGGCTCCATCCGGTCCAGGGGGGAGGGCTTGCCGGTGTCGATCTGGCAGAAGTCGCACCGCCGGGTGCACTGCGAGCCGCCGATGAGGAAGGTGGCCTCGCGGTCCTCCCAGCACTCGAAGATGTTCGGGCAACCCGCCTCCTCGCAGACGGTGTGCAGGCCGCCGCCGTGGACGAGCTGTTTGAGCTCGCGGTACTCCGGGCCCATGGTGGCCTTGGTCTTGATCCACTCCGGCTTGCGCTCGATGGGAGTCTCCGCGTTGCGGGCCTCGACCCGCAGCATGCGGCGTCCCTCAGGTGCGATCGTCACGGTGAGGTACCTCGTTCTCTGGTCGGGTTCAGGGATCGTACGTCGATCGGGCTGCGGTTCGCCCGGGCGTGCTGGGATCGTCAGCCCTGCCGGGCGGTGGCCGGCGCGGCTGCGGCGGTCAGTGGGGTGAGGGCGCCCACGAGCGCCTCCGCCGTCGCGTCGACGATGTCCAGGACGCCGATACGTCGGCCCGCCTCGGCGGTCAGGGAGGTGACGTCGGCGTCGTCGATGCCGCACGGCACGATGCGGTCGTAGGCGTGCAGGTCCGGTTCGGCATTGATCGCGATGCCGTGCATGGTGACGCCCCGGGCCACCCGCACGCCGACGGCGCAGAGCTTGCGGTCCCGGCCGCGCTCGTCGGAGAGCACCCAGACGCCGGACCGGCCCGCCACGCGGGCGGTGGCGACGCCGTAGCCGGCGGCCAGGTTGATCACGGCCTGCTCGAGTGCCCGGACGTAGGCGACGACGTCGACCGGCTCCCGCAGGCGCACGATCGGGTAGGCGACGAGCTGGCCGGGCCCGTGCCAGGTGATGCGCCCACCGCGGTCGACGTCGACCACGGGGGTGCCGTCTGTGGGCCGGTCGCGGGCTCCGGTGCGGCTGCCGGCGGTGTAGACGTCGCTGTGCTCCAGCAGGAGCACCGTGTCCGGCCGGTCCCCGGCGACC
>NZ_JBTSDU010000005.1:0-57329 GCF_054605595.1 Georgenia sp.
GTGGCCCGCACGGCTTGTGTAGTCCGGATCGCCGTGTTCGGGCCGTCCGCTCAAGGTCACCACCGTCACGCGCCACTCACGCACTTCGGCCCGCCGGCCATTCCCGCGCTTCGGACCGCCTGGCCCGGGTTCCCGCCTTCGCCCCGGTCATCTGACCTCCGACCGTCCGGACCGCCTACTCCCGCCCCCGACCTCGGGAGCCGGGCAGACGCGGCAACGGTCCCTCGATCGGCGGATCGAGCTGCCGAAGCGTGGAGTAGACCGCCCACACGACGGCGATCAACGGGATGGCGATGACCGCGCCGAGCAGGCCGGCGAGGAACGTGCCCGCGGCGACGCCCACGGCCACGACAACCGGGTGCAGCGACACCTGTTTCCCCATCACGAGCGGCTCGAGGATGTGCCCCTCGATCTGGCCGATGAGCGCGACGCCGATGGTGACGATCAGTGCGGCGACCAGACCTTCGGCGGCGAGCGCCACGACCGCCGCGACGATCATCGCCGCAGGGGCGCCGATCAACGGGATGAAGGCGCCGATGAAGACCAGCACGGCCAACGGTGCGGCCAGCGGGACGCCCACGATGCTCAGCAGGATGAACGCCAGGAGGCCGTCCACCGACGCCACGATCATCGTGCCGCGGGCATACCCGGAGAACGTGTACCAGCCCGCTCCGGCCGCGGCGTGCACGAGCTCGCGGTTCTTGGCGGGCAACTGGTTGAGGAACCACCGCCACAGCACACTGCCGCGCGCCAGGAAGAAGATCGTGATGAACAGGCTCAGCGCGAGCACCGTGAACACCAGCACGACCGCGCCCGCGTTCGAGAACACCTGCCCGACGAGGTCCGTGGCGTTGTTCTGGAGATACCGGGTCGCCTGGTCCAGCAACTGGTTGATGGCGTCGTTCAACTCGGCCTGGGTGAATCGGAACGGCAGCGGGCCGGTCTCGAAGAAGGTGAGGATCGTGTCGATGCCCTCGCCGAAGCTCTCGGCAAGCTTGGACCACTGGCGCTCGACCGAGCTGATCACGTAATAGAGGAGGCCCGCCACCACAGCGAACGAGCCGACGAGCGAGACCGCGGTCGCCAACGGTCGTGGCATCACCCGGGCCATCCCCGTGACGATCGGGTTGAGCACCGACGTCACCACCAGCGACAGGAAGACGGCGATGAACACGACCTGTATCCGCGACGTCGCAAAGACGACCATGCCGATGACGATCACGAGACCGATGAGCAGCCACGCCAAGGTTCCGTACTTGCGGATCCAGCGCGGCACGCCCGATGTGAGGTCGTCGGCGTGGGTGGCCCGTTCGGGCATGCGTCGCACGTGCAGGCGCATGCTGCTGGACAGGCCCCCGGGGCGGATGGTCGGGGTGCTGGGGGAGGTCGTCCCGGACAGCCGAGGCTGGGCGATCACCTGGTCGACCGAGCTGGGCGTCGATCGCCGGACGCGGCGCGGGAGAGCCACCCGCCGGCCGACCTGGCCCAGCAGGCGCCTCGAGCGGTCACCGATGGGTGTCATCGGGGCAAGTGTGCACCACGGACGCCGAGTACATCGGCGAGGCCGGCCGTGTCGTCGACGACGGCGTACGTGCCCAGCTCCTCCCCGGGCTGTCCGTAGCCCCACCTTGTCAGGATGGCCGGGATCCCGGCCGCCGTCGCACCCTCGACGTCGTGGTGGCGGTCGCCCACCATCACCGCCACGGTGGTGTCGGCCCCGGCGGCCGACAGCCCCGTCAGGGCGTCGGTGATGATGTCCGCCTTGGCGCTGCGAGTCTCGTCGGCGGTCGCGCCGCAGATGACGGTGAAGTACCGGGCGAGCCCGGCGTGCTCGAGGATCGCTACGGCCATCTCGCGCATCTTGGAGGTCGCCACGGCCTGCGGAACACCCATCGCGTGGAGGTCCCGGACGAGCGCAGCCATGCCCGGGTAGAGCTCGACGTCGAGCATCCGGGCGGTGTACGCGGTGCGGTAGAGGTCCACGACGCCGTCGAGCTCGTCGTCGGTCACCCCGGCGAACTGGGTGAGGCCGGTCCGGATTGGCGGCCCGACGAAGCGCAGCAGCTCCTCGGGACTCTGCTCGCGGTAGCCGAACGCGGCGAGCGCGTCCGCGATCGAGCGGGTGATCGCCGGCGCCGAGTCGGTGATCGTGCCGTCGAGGTCGAGGAGCACCGCCGTGGCCGCCAGCGGTGCGGCAGCGACGGCAGGCGTCGAGGTGGCATCGGAGGTCATGGGCACTGTGAGTCCGTTCGTTCGTGGAGACCCGTGGGCACTCGGGAGGCCTGACCGGGCCCGTCCAGGCTACGACGGCGGTGGTGTCGCCCGGCTCAAGCGCCCGGCGGCTGAAGTCTCCGAGCGGAATGGGTGGCTGGTGTGCGGCAACCCCGATGTTTGGCTCGGGCGCGGACACTGTGGTCGTCATACGCTTGGGCTTCCGGGGACAAGTTGTCGAAGGGTGTGGGATGGGCAAGGTCGGAACACTGATCAAGGTCGCGGCGACGGCGGGTCCTGCGGTGTGGGGGGTGGTGCGCCGGTTCGGGCCCATGCTCGAGCGCATGCGCAAGGACAACCCCGAGGTCTTCGACCAGATCGCCACCCAGGTGCAGCGGCTGGCGCGCAGCCGGCGCGAGGCGAAGGGCCCCGAGGGCCTGCGACGCCGGATCGTCGTCCTGCGCCAGCAGCTGGCATATCTGGACAGGTCCGCCGACGACGACGGGGAGCGGGTCCGTGCCCGCGGCTGGGCGCGCCAACTCGACAAGCTGGAGGCATCGTTGCCGTTGCTCGACACGATGAGCCGGCGCACCTCGACGCGCGAGGCCCACCGCGTCGGCGACCGGATCGACGCGCTCTCCGAGGAGATCCTCACCGCGTTCATCGACGAGCAACGGGCGGACAGCGGGCCGAGCGGACCGGTCCGCCGGCTCGAGCCCTGACGAGTTCTCGAGCCCTGACGAGTTGCGGCACGAACGTCCGACGGGCAACAACGTCCGGCGGGCAAGATGACGGGCAACATCGAGCAACCAGTGGCCGCGGGTACCACTGGTCGGTCTAGCGTCGGTCTCATGACAGCTGAGCTCGCCATCGACCTTCCCGACTCCGTGACGATCTCGGAGGGGGCGGGTGGCCTCCGGCACGTGGACGTCACCTCTCCGGTCGCGACCGGAGAGATCTACCTGCACGGGGCGCACGTCACCGCGTACACCCCCGCCGGACAGGATCCCGTCATCTGGATGAGCAAGGCCTCCATGTTCGAGGAGGAACGGCCGATCCGTGGCGGCGTGCCGATCTGCTTCCCGTGGTTCGGCGGCGGCCGCGACCCGGGCATGGAGCCCGCGCACGGCTTCGCGCGGCTGGTCGAGTGGGACCTCGTGGGCGCCGACGACGTCGACGGCGTCATCACCCTGACGCTGCGTCTGACGGGGGAGGACGTCGCCGGGCTCCCGGCCACCCAGGCGTGGCCGCACGCGTTCGACGCCACCTACACGGTCACGTTCGGCCCCGAGCTCGGCCTCGACCTCACGGTCCGCAACCCCGGTGACCGGTCGTACTCCTTCGAGGAGGCCCTGCACAGCTACCTCCACGTCAAGGACGTCACCGTCGTCACGGTCGACGGTCTGGACGGCGCGACGTACCGTGACAAGGCTCCCGGGGCCGGCCCCGAGCCGGTGACGCAGTCCGGGGCGGTGACCTTCGCCGGCGAGACCGACCGCGTCTACACCTCGTCCGGCACCGCCGTCGTACGGGACCCGGGCCTCGGGCGCACCCTCACCGTCGCGAAGCAGGGGTCGGCGAACACGGTGGTGTGGAACCCGTGGGTCGCGAAGGCCGCCGCGATGCCGGACTTCGACGACGACGAGTGGCCCACGATGGTCTGTGTCGAGACCGCCAACGCGGACGTGGACGCGGTCACGCTCGAGCCCGGCCAGTCGCACACGATGGTGGCGAGGATCGCCGCTGCGACAAGCTGACAGCGGCCCCTCGGTGTGGGTGGGGCGCCGGTGCGCGCCCGCACCGGTGCACCGAGCAGCAGTCTCGCTCGGCCGCGAAAGGCTCGACATCACAACGACCTCGGCACCGACGACAGAGCCCCTGACCGCGTCTGGCGCAGGTCAGGGGCTCTGTCGTCGCTGTCTCAACGAGTGTCCGGAGGGGGACTTGAACCCCCACGCCCGATAAAGGGCACTAGCACCTCAAGCTAGCGCGTCTGCCAATTCCGCCACCCGGACGGGTGTCGTCTCCCCGCTTCCCGACTGATCTTCGAGACCGTCGGGCCGGCTGGGCAACGCCGTAAAAGATAGCACGGGCGAGGTGGCCGATCCGAACCGGGAAAGACCCGTCGTGGCCGTTCGTGACGGACGACACAGCGCGGTGCGCGTCCGCCCGTTCGGTTACGACGACGTCGGCCGGCTCGGCCTGATCGCCCGCTCGTGGGCCGGCCGAGCAACCCAGGCCGAGCAGCTCAGGCCGAGCAGCCCAGGCCGAGCAACTAGGGTCGTGCCTCATGGAACCCTTCGCCCTGAGCACCTCCGACGGGACCTTGCTGCTCGACGTCCCGTCCGCCGACGACGTCGATCGCATCACCGCGATCTGCCAGGACCCCGAGATCCAGCGCTTCACGAGCGTGCCCAGCCCGTACGGGCGTGACGACGCGAAGGCGTTCGTCGCCGAGACCGTCCCGGAGAGCTGGGCGAAGGGTGCCCCCGTGTGGGCGATCCGCACGGTCGACGACGCCGGCCGCACCTGGCTCGTCGGCATGATCGACCTGCACGACGCCCAGGCCCGCCGGGTGGAGATCGGGTACTGGCTCGCCGAGGAGGCGCGCGGCCGCGGCATCATGTCCCACGCCGTCGGGCTCGTGCTCGACGCCGCGTTCGACGTGCTGGGGCTCCGCACCATCCGGTGGTGCGCCGACGTCGACAACTGGACCTCCTGGCGTGTGGCCTGGCGCCACGGCTTCCGCCGGGAGGGCACCGTGCGCGACCTCGTGCACACCAAGCGCGGGTGGCGCGACGGCTGGATCGGCAGCCTGCGCGAGGACGACCCCCGCGAGCCGGTAGCACCGTGGGACGGGCCCGTGACCGGCGCCGTCCCCGCGACCCCGGACGCACCCTCGCCCCGTGACCCCGACGCCCTCGTCCGGCAGTTCCACGCCACCTACAACCTCCCCGTCGTCGCGGACGCACCGAGCGTCGACCGCGACCGTGTGCACATGCGCATGGCCCTCGTCGCCGAGGAGACCGCCGAACTCGTCGAGGCCGTCTACGGCGAGGCGGCCGGCGCCGAGATGTCGGCGGCCTTCACCCGGGCCGTTGCCGCGGACGACGGCACCCGGGACACGATCGAGGCGGCGGACGCCCTCGGGGACCTGACCTACGTCGTCTACGGCATGGCACTCGAGTGCGGGATCCCGCTCGACGAGGTCCTCGCCGAGATCCAGGCCTCGAACCTTTCCAAGCTCGGTGCCGACGGCCGGCCGATCTACCGCGAGGACGGAAAGGTCCTCAAGGGGCCGGGCTTCTTCCCGCCGGACGTGGCGGGGGTGCTCACCCGGCACGGCTACCGCCCGCGGGGCTGAGCACGGATCGCCGGATCCGTCACCACGAAACATGTGGCGCGCCCCAGGGCGAGGCGGCAGCCCGGCCCGGGCACGGGCGGACCGCCGCGCCGACGTGGGACGTCGGCTGCACAATGAGCCGCATGCCCGAACCTCAGGACGCGGCCCCACTGCCGCAGTCGAATCCCTTCATCGAGCCGTCCACGCTGCCCTTCGGCCTGCCGGACTTCGCCGCCGTCCGCCCGGAGCACTTCCGCCCCGCCATCGCCGCCGGCCTGCGGGAGCAGCGGGCGGAGTGGGAGGCCGTCGCCGCGGACGAGGACCTGCCCGACGTCGCGAACACGCTCGAGGCGCTCGAACGGTCCGGACTCCTGCTGCAGCGCACGCTGCACACCTTCTTCACCCTCGTCAGCTCCCTCGGTGACGTGGAGCTGCACACGATCGAGTCGGAGATCGCTCCGCAGCTCGCCGCGCACGAGGACGCCCTCTGGCTCGACCGGCGGATCTACCACCGCCTCGAGTCGCTCGCCTCCGCCGCCCCCCTGCTCGACCTCGACGACGAGACCGCGTGGCTCCTGCAGACCTACCTCAAGAACTTCCGCCGTGCCGGTGCCACCCTCGCCGACGCCGACCAGGAGCGGCTGAGGTCCCTCAACACGGAGATCTCGACACTGACCACCGAGTTCTCCCAGCGCGTCGTCCGGGCCATGACGGCCGGGGCGGTCACCGTGACCGGTCCCGCCGCTCTGGCCGGCCTGGACGAGGGGACGCTCGCCCAGCTCCTCCGGGACACCGGGCAGTACTCCATCCCGCTCGTGCTGCCGACCCAGCAGCCCCTCCTGGCGAGCCTGGACGATCGTGACCTGCGGGCGCGGCTCCTGGACGCGTCGCTCGAACGCGGCGCCGGCGTCGACGCCGACTCGGACACCCGAGCCACACTCCTGCGGATCGTGCGCCGGCGCGCCGAGCGGGCCGCCCTGCTCGGATACCGCCACCACGCCGCCTACGTGGCAGCGGACGGCACCGCCGCCACGACCGAGGCGGTGGAGGCCCTGCTCGTGCGACTGACCGCGCCGGCGGTGCGCAACGCCCGGAACGAGGCCGCCCAGCTCCAGACGATGCTCGACGCCGATCGTGGGAAGGGCCACGAACTGGCGCCGTCGGACTGGCAGTTCTATGCCGAGCGGCTGCGCAAGGAGCGCTTCTCCTTCGACGACGCCGTGCTGCGCCCGTACCTCGAGCTCGACCGGGTGCTCGCCGACGGTGTCTTCTACGCCGCGAACCGCCTCTACGGCTTCACCTTCCACCTCCGCGCCGACCTCGCCGGCTACGCCGACGGTGTGCGCGTGTGGGAGGTCCGGGAGGCGGACGGCACTGCGCTCGGGCTCTTCGTCGGCGACCACCACGCCCGACCCGGCAAGCGTGGCGGCGCCTGGATGCACACCCTGATGGACCAGTCCACGCTGCTCGGCACCCAGCCCGTGGTGGTCAACACCCTCAACATCGCACCGCCGTCGCCCGGCCGCCCCACGTTGCTGACCTGGGACGAGGTCCGCACGTGCTTCCACGAGTTCGGCCACGCCCTGCACGCGTTCTGCTCCGCGGTGCGCTACCCCTCGCTGTCGGGGACGAACGTGCCCCGCGACTTCGTCGAGTACCCCTCCCAGGTCAACGAGATGTGGCTGGCCCACCGCGACGTCGTCGGCTCGTTCGCCCGCCACCACGTCACGGGCGAGCCCCTGCCGGCCGAGCTCCTCGAGAAGGTGCTCTCCGTCGGTGCCTACGGCCAGGGGTTCGCGACCACCGAGTACCTCGGTGCCGCGCTGCTGGACCAGGCCTGGCACCGGGTGACGGCGGCGGAGGTCCCCACGGACCCGGGCGCCGTGGCGGCGTTCGAGGGGGCGGCGCTGGAGCGGGCCGGCATCGGGTTCGCCCTGGTTCCGCCGCGCTACCGGTCGACCTATTTCAACCACGTCTTCGCCGGTGGCTACGACGCCGGCTACTACGCCTACGTCTGGTCCGAGGTGCTCGACGCCGACACCGTGGACTGGTTCACCACCGAGGCCGCGGTCGACGGTGACGGCGGCCTGAACCGGGCGGCGGGCCGGCGGTTCCGCGACACGCTGCTCTCCCGGGGCTACTCGCGCGACCCGCTCGTCTCGTTCCGCGAGCTGCGCGGCCGGGACGCCCGCACCGACCCGCTGCTGGTGCGGCGCGGCCTCACCGGCTGAGCGAAGTAGCCTGGGCCGCATGACCACCGCAACGGCCCGCGACGCATCCACGATCCGGCCGGAGGACGAGGTGGTGGCCATCTGCCGCGACCTCATCCGCATCGACACGTCCAACTACGGCGACGACAGCGGCCCGGGGGAGCGGGCCGCGGCCGAGCTGGTCATGGGCCTGCTCACCGAGGTCGGCTGGGACCCGGAGCTGCTCGAGTCCGAGCGCGGCCGGGCGAGCGTGGTGCTACGCATCCCCGGCACCGACCCCACCCGGCCCGCGCTCGTGCTGCACGGCCACACCGACGTCGTGCCCGCCGCCGCGGACGACTGGACCACCGACCCCTTCGGCGCCGAGGAGCGCGACGGCCTGCTCTGGGGCCGCGGCGCCGTCGACATGAAGGACATGGATGCCATGATCCTGGCGGTCGTCCGGGACATGGGCCGCACCGGGTGGCGACCGCCCCGCGACGTCGTCGTCGCGCTCCTGGCCGACGAGGAGAACGGCGGCAAGCTCGGCGCCCACTGGCTCGTCGAACGTCGCCCCGAACTGTTCGCCGGGGCGACCGAGGCGATCAGCGAGGTCGGCGGCTACTCCGTCGAGATCGACGGACGGCGGGTCTACCTCCTGCAGACCGCGGAGAAGGGGCTCGCCTGGCTGCGCCTGATCGCCGACGGCACGGCCGGGCACGGTTCCCAGGTCAACACCGACAACGCCGTCACCCGGCTCGCGGGCGCCGTCCACCGCATCGGCGAGCATGCGTGGCCGATGCACCTGACCGGGACCGTCCGTGAGCTGCTCACCGGGGTCGCTGACCTGACCGGGACCACCTTCGATCCCCAGGACGAGGACGGCATCACGCGCCTGGTGGACGCACTCGGCCCGGCGAAGAAGTTCGTCGGGGCCACGCTGCGCCCCGGGTCGAACCCGACGCAGCTCGCCGCCGGGTACAAGGCCAACGTCATCCCCGGCAGCGCTACAGCGGCCGTCGACGTCCGCTTCCTCCCCGGCCAGGAGACCGATGTGCTGGACACGCTCGCCCGGCTCGCCGGACCGGGCGTGCGGTTCGAGGACATCCATCGCGACGTCGCGCTCGAGGTGCCGTTCGAGGGAGACCTCGTGGACGCCATGGTGGCGGCGCTCGACGCCGAGGACCCCGGCGCCGTCGTCCTGCCGTACATGCTCTCGGGCGGCACCGACAACAAGGCACTGAGCCGGCTGGGGATCACCGGCTACGGGTTCGCGCCGCTGCGCCTGCCCCCCGACCTCGACTTCGCGGGGATGTTCCACGGCGTCGACGAGCGGGTGCCGACCGACGCGCTGCGGTTCGGCTGTCGCGTGCTCGAGCGGCTGCTCCGCAACTGCTGAGAGGTGCTCGGTGCGTGGGGCGGGCGGCACCGTGAGAGTGCCGGGCGGCTCAGAGCGTGCTCGGCACGCGCATGGCCTTCCGGCGCAGCCACACCTTCCGTGAGCCACCGAGGTAGACGCGGGTCCGGGCCAGCTCCCAGCGGCCGTACTCGGCCTCGTCCGTGAGCAGACGGCGCACGTCGTTGCGGCTCACGGTTCCGGGGAGGGTGACCGTCCGGTACTCGTAGAACGTCGCGGCACTGACGGCACGCTTGGCGGTCCTGACGGGGCGGTGGTTCATCATCGGCATTCTCCCATGTTCCCTCGTTGCCGTGGGTGAGGGGCAATTCTCACTGTCCGTGCAGGTCAGATGACGGGCTGTGCCACCCCGACGCGGGCGCTAGGCTCTGGCCATGGCTAACGATCCGCGTTCGGCGCTCGACCGACTCATCGCTGCTTTCGAGGCACACTATGACGCCGTGGCGGCGGCGCAGGACAACGACGCGCCGGCCGTGGTGGCCGCGGCGAACATGCTCATGGACGCATTCGACACCTACGACGACGCCCTGTTCACCGGGTTCGGTGTCGACACACCGTTCGACATCTACTCCGAGGACGACGACGACGAGTTCGACGACGACGAACTCGACGACGACGAGCTGGTCGAGGGCGACGACGAGCTGGTCGACGGCGACGACGGCGACGACGGCGACGACGGCGACGAGGACGACGAGGACGACGAGGACGGCGACGAGGACGACCTGGACGACGAGCTCGAGGGCTTCGACGACGAGCACGACGAGAAGTAGTCACGCCAGGGCGAGGCACAGCCCACCCGCCGACGACGAGCAGTGGCCGCGCTCGTCGGGGACGGGCAGCGGTCCCGGACGGTGCGCACCGGCCGCGCCGGCCGCGCCGGCTCAGAACCGCTCGGGCTCAGAACCGCTCGGGCTCAGAACCGCTCGGGCTCAGAACCGTTCGGGCTCAGAACCGTTCGGGCTCAGAACCGCTCGGGGTAGCCCGTCACCAGCGTGGTGACCTCGTCGAGCACCGCGCGGATCGGTCCGGGCAGGTCGAGGTCCGTCGCCCCGAGAACGCCCCGGAGCTGGGCGGCGCTGCGCGCCCCGACGATCGCGGAACTGACCCCGGGAGCGTCTCGTACCCAGGCGAGCGCCACCTCGAGCGGCGTGCGCTCGAGCCCCGCAGCCGCCGTCGTCACCGCCTCGACCACGCCGTGCGCGCGCTCGTTGAGGTAGGGCTCGACGAAGCCGCGCAGGTGAGGCGAGGCGGCGCGTGAGCTGGCCGGCACACCGTGCCGGTACTTGCCCGTCAGGACGCCGCGCCCCAGGGGGGACCAGGCGAGCAGCCCGGCGCCCAGCGCCTGCGCCGCCGGGACGACCTCCCGCTCGACGCCGCGCTGCAGCAGCGAGTACTCGACCTCGACGGCGGTCAGCCCAGGGGCGCCCGCACCCGCCATGGCGGGGCCGAGCAGCGTGGCGGCCTGCGCCGTCGCCCACCCGGGGAAGTTGGAGAGGCCGACGTACCGCGTCCGGCCGGCCCGGACGGCGTACTCGAGGGCACCGACGGTCTCCTCCAGGGGGGTACCGGGGTCGGGGCTCTGGACGAGCCACAGGTCCAGGTGGTCCGTGCCGAGCCGGGCGAGCGAGGCGTCGAGCGTGTCGAGCAGCGTGCCGCGTGAGGCGTCGACCACCCGGGTGCCGTCGACGGTGCGGTGCGCCCGGGTACCGGCCTTGGAGACGAGGACGACCTCCTCGCGCCCGACGGCGGAACCGAGCAGGGTGCCGATGACGGACTCGGCGTCCCCGGCGCCGTAGGAGGCGGCCGTGTCCACGAGGGTCCCGCCGGCCTCGAGGAACGCCTCGAGCTGCTCCGCGGCCTCGTGCTCGTCGGTGTCCCGGCCCCAGGTGAGCGTCCCGAGGCCGATGTTCGAGACGGTCAGACCGGTTCGACCGACCCTGCGTTGCTCCATGGGGCCAAACTTACTGGTCCGCGATGCGCCGACCCCTACTGGTCCGCGATGCGCCGACCCTCACCGGTCCGCGTTGCGCCGGCCGGGACCGCGCCGTCGCGCCATGACCGCGACCGAGCCTCCCATGACGTATGTTGGGCGATCGTGACATGGTTCGAAGCGGTGATCCTCGGCCTGGTCCAGGGTCTGACGGAGTTCCTTCCCATCTCCTCCAGCGCCCACCTGCGTATCGTGGGTGATCTGATGGGCTCCGACCCGGGTGCGGGGTTCACCGCCATCACCCAGCTCGGCACGGAGTCGGCGGTGGTCATCTACTTCCGCAAGGACATCGTCAGGATCATCAAGGCGTGGTTCGGTGCCCTGCCCGTCGGGCCCTGGAAGAACACAGTGCCCCGTTCCGATCCGGATGCCCGGATGGGATGGTTCGTCATCCTCGGGTCGATCCCGATCGTCGTGCTCGGGATGCTCCTCGTGAACGCGATCGACTCGACCTTCCGCAACCTGTACATCACCGTCACGGCGCTGGTGGTGTTCGCGATCATCCTCGGGGTGGCGGACGCCACGTCGCGCCGGACCCTGACGCTCGACCGCATGACCGGGCGCCACGCGCTCTTCTTCGGTCTGGCCCAGGCCCTGGCGCTGATCCCGGGCGTCTCCCGCTCCGGTGGCACCATCACTGCCGGCCTGCTCATGGGGTACACGCGTGAGGCCGCGGCCCGGTACTCCTTCCTCCTGGCCATCCCCGCGGTCATGGGGTCCGGGTTCTACAAGCTCATCAGCGACGGCACCGGCGGGGGGGCCGGCCCGGGAGCATTCGCCACCGTCGTCGCCACCCTGGTGGCCTTCGCCGTCGGCTACCTCGTCATCGTCTGGTTCCTCCGGCTCATCTCCACCCACAGCTTCCTGCCGTTCGTGATCTACCGCATCGCGCTGGCCGCGGTGGTGCTCGTGCTGCTCGGCGCGGGCCTGCTCGAGGCGGTCCCGACGGCGACCTGACGCCGTCTCACGCCGGTCGGGCCTCAGTCATCCCAAGGCGCCGGGAGGTTAGAGTCTCGTCGTGCTCGCATGGACCTCGCCCGACGTACCTGCCCTGCCGGGCCGTGGGGGCCTGGTGCACCTGCGGCACTCCGCCGCGGGTGTGCTGACCCCCACCAGGTCCACGGAGGCCGCGGATCCGGCCACCCTGTACGTCTGCGGGATCACCCCGTACGACGCCACGCACCTGGGCCACGCCAACACCTACGTGGCCTTCGACCTGCTGGTCCGCGCCTGGCGGGACGCCGGCCGCGAGGTGGTCTACGCGCAGAACATCACCGACGTCGACGACCCGCTGCTCGAGCGGGCCACCGAGACGGGTCAGGACTGGCGCGAGCTCGCCGCCAGCCAGGTCGAGCTCTTCCGCTCCGACATGACGGCCCTGCGGGTCGTCGCCCCGGACCACTACATCGGTGCCGTCGAGTCGATCCCCCTGGTCGTCGCGGCGGTCGAGGAGATGCTCGAAGACGGCGCCGCCTACCGGGTGCCGGTTCCCGCCGGCGAGCTCGCCGAGGGCGCCACCCCGGAGCTCGGTGACGTCTACGCCGACCTGTCCGCCGACCCGCTCTTCGGCACCGGCACGCATCTCTCGTTCGAGCGGATGCGGGAGGTCTTCGCGGAGAACGGCGGCGACCCGGACCGCGCGGGCAAGCGGTACGCGCTCGACCCCCTGATGTGGCGCCGGGCCCGGACCGGCGAGCCGGCCTGGGACGGTGGCAGCCTCGGTACCGGCCGGCCCGGCTGGCACATCGAGTGCGCCACCATCGCGCGGGAGTACCTCGGGCCCCACATCGAGGTCGAGGGCGGCGGGCGCGACCTGGTCTTCCCGCACCATGAGATGGGGGACTCCCACCTGCGGGCGATCACGGGCGACCCCGGCCCGGTGTGGCTGCACGCGCACGCCGGCATGGTCGGTCTGCACGGCGCGAAGATGAGCAAGTCCCGCGGCAACCTCGTGCTCGTCTCACGCCTGCTCGCCGCCGGCGCCGAGCCCATGGCCGTGCGCCTGGTGCTCCTCGCGCACCACTACCGCGCCGACTGGGAGTACACCGACGGCGAGCTCGTGGCCGCGACCGAGCGGCTCCACGGGTGGCGTGCCGCGTTCGCCCGTGCCGAGGGACCCGCGGCCGAGGAGCTGCTGGCGCAGGTGCGTGCCGCCGTCGCCGACGACCTCGACGCGCCGACCGCCGTGGCCGCCGTGGACGCCTGGGTGGAGCGGGCCCTGGGGGCGGGTGGTGCGACCACGACCACCGGCCCCGACCTGGCGCGCCGCACCGTCGACGCCCTGCTCGGCGTCGCCGTCTGACGACGGGATCGGTCGTCGCTCGGCGTCGCCGTCCGACGACGGGCCCGGCAGGCTGACGACAGCCTCGGTCGCCGTCCGACGACGGGCCCGGCGCCGGGCGACCGACCGCGGGTGTGTCGGAGCACGGACGAACCGGACCTCAGAGGGTGGGCGGGCCGCCCATGTCGCCCCGGTCGCCCTTCTTGCGGATGTCCCGGCGGCGCAGGTAGCGCTCGAACTCGCGCGCGATCGCCTCGCCGGTGGCCTCGGGGAGGTCGGCCGTGTCCTTCGCCTCCTCCAGCTGCTGGATGTACTCGGCGACGTCCGGGTCCTGGCCGGCGAGCTCGTCGACCCCGGCCTGCCAGGCACGGGCGTCCTCGGGCAGGTCGTCGACCGGGAGGGGCTCACCCACAAGTTCCTCGAGCCGGAGCAGGATCCCCAGGGACGCCTTCGGGGACGGCGGCTGCGCCACGTAGTGCGGGACGGCCGCCCACACGCTCAGCGTGTGCACCTTGCGCTCGGCTGCCAGGTGGGCCAGCACGCCGACGATGCCCGACGGGCCCTCGTAGTCCGAGCCCTCGACGCCGAGGAGCGCCTGGACCTGGATGTCGTTCGAGGTGACCTGGACGGGGATGGGCCGGGAGTGCGGCACGTCGGCCAGCAGGGCGCCGACGCCGATGACGGTGCCGACCCCCTCCCGCTCCGCGACATCGAGGATCTCGTTGCAGTAGTCCAGCCACCGGAACGACGGCTCCACACCCTGGACGAGGAGGAGCTTGCGGCCGGAGACGGGGGTGCGGGTGATGGAGATCGAGGTGCGTGGCCAGGAGAGGGTGCGGCCGCCGTCGTCCTCGATGTGCACCACGGGCCGGTTCACCTGGAAGTCGTGGTAGTTCTGGGGGTCGAGCACGTGGACGACCTCGGCCCCCCACGCCTCGGCGATCTGCTCGATCGCGAGCGTCGCGGCGCCGCCGGCGTCGTTCCAGCCGTCGAACGCGGCGAGCAGGAGCGCCGGCGGGACGTCCCGACCCTCGTCGTCCGCCGCGCCCGATGCCCGGTCGGTGGTCGTCGCGTCGGGCCCGGCGCCGGCCGCACCGGGGTCCTCCACGGGGCCCTGGTCGGTGGAACGGTCGTCCGAGCTCGTCATGGGGACAGACTAACCACGAGGCCGGGGGGTCAGACCGCACACCTCGCCGCGGACGCCGGACAGGGTCGGACCGCACACCTCGCCGCGGACGCCGGACAGGGTCGGACCGCACACCTCGCCGCGGACGCCGGATAGGGTCTGATGGTGCAGCGACTTCCCGACGCCGTCCTGTGGGACATGGACGGCACCCTCGTCGACACCGAGCCCTACTGGATGGCGTCCGAGGCCGCAGTCGTCTCCCGCCACGGTGGCACCTGGACCCACGAGCAGGGCCTCCAGCTGGTGGGCAACGACCTGCTCGTCTCCGCCCGGATCATTCGTGAGCAGACGGGTATCGCCCGGTCGCTCGAGGAGATCATCGAGGAGATCATCGGGGGCGTCGTCGACCGGGTCCGCACCGACGGTGCCCCCTGGCGACCCGGCGCGCTGGAGCTCCTCGCGGCCCTGCGTGACGCCGCGGTGCCCTGTGCCCTCGTCACCATGTCCTACGCCGTCCTCGCCGACACCGTCGTCGAGCAGGTGCCCCCGGGCACCTTCGCGGCCGTCGTCACCGGGGACCAGGTGACGCACGGCAAGCCGGACCCGGAACCGTACCTGGCCGCCGCGCAGCACCTCGGCGTGGACGCGCATCGGTGCGTGGCGATCGAGGACTCCACGGTGGGCGTGGCCGCCGCGCTCGCCTCCGGCGCCCGCACGATCGCGGTGCCGCTCATGGTGCCGATCGAGCCGCAGCCCGGGTTGAACCGGCTGCGCTCGCTCGACGGCGTCGGCCTCGAGCTGATCTCCCGGGTTGCTGCGGGGGAGCACATCGACCAGGTCGATCCCGCCAGCGCCTGGCTGTGACGACGGTGCCCGGCCGAGCGGACGGGCGGACGTCGGTCAGTTCTGGGACTGCGCGGAGAGCAGCTGCTCGACGCCCTGCGCCGGCAGCTCAGGCGGCTCGCCACCGAACACCGGGCACAGCGACCGGAAGCTGCACCAGTCGCACAGCCGGGTCCGCCGGGGGGCGAAGTCGCCCGACCGGGCCGCCGAGGAGATCGTGCCCCACAGCGCGTCCAGGTCCCGTTCCAGGGCGACCAGCTCGGCCGGCTCGGGGTCGTGCGTGAGGGTGCGACCGTCCCCGAGATAGACGAGCTGGAGCCGTGCCGGCACGGTGCCGCGCAGGCGCCAGAGCATCAGCCCGTAGAAGCGCATCTGGAACAACGCCTCGTCCTGGAACCGATGACCCGGGGACTTGCCGGTCTTGTAGTCCACGACGCGGACCGCACCGTCCGGGGCGACGTCCACCCGGTCGACGAAGCCGCGCAGCAGCACGCCCGAGTCGAGCTCCGTCTCGACGAGCAGCTCGCGTTCGCGCGGCTCCAGGCGCTGCGGGTTCTCCATCCTGAAGTACTGCGTGAGCAAGCTGCGCGCCTGCGCCAGCCAGGCCTCGAGATCCGCCGGGTCGGTGAACATGCCCAGCACCTCCGGCCGTCCCTCCCGCAACCGGGCCCACTGCGGGTCCAGCAGCCCGTGCGCTGCGGGCTCGGTCCGCTCGGCGGCCGGCAGGTCGAAGAGCCGCTCCAGGACCGCGTGCACCAGCGAACCCCTGACCGCCGCCGGGCTCGGAGGCTCCGGGAGGCGGTCGACCGCGCGGAACCGGAACAGCAGGGGGCACTGCATGAAGTCCTTCGCGCGCGACGGCGAGAGCGCGGCCCGGCGGCGTGGCGCACCGGCCCCCGGCGCGGGTCCTGTCGGTGCGTCGGGCGCGCCGTCGGGAGGGTTCGGGTCGGTGAGGGTGCTGAGGTCGTCGGGCATGCCTGCACGTTATCCGTGGCCCCCGACATCGGGGCGCAGGCCTGTGGAGAACGTCGCCCGGCGCGTCGGGCGCCCCGGCGCCTCGGGCGGCCCGGGGCGCGGCTGCTCGCCACGTACGCTGGCCCGGTGAGCAGCCCCTCGAACCCCGGTCGCACCACCACCGGCCGCCGCACCCGGTCGGGCTGGGTCCTCGGCCGGGTGAGCGGCACACCGGTCGTGCTGGCCCCGTCCTGGCTGCTGGTCGCGGCGGTGCTCGCGCTCGTGTACTTCCCGATCGTCACCGACATCGTCCCGGGCGCGACCGTCGGGGTGGCCCTGGCGACGACCGGCGCCTTCGTGGTGCTCCTCTTCGTCTCCGTCCTGGTGCACGAGCTGGCGCACGGGCTCACCGCCCGCACCGTCGGGGCACGGCCCCGCGAGTACGTCCTGACGTTCTGGGGCGGGCACACGACCTTCGACCACGAGTTGCCCACCCCGGGCTCCTCCGCGCTCGTGTCCGTCGCGGGCCCGCTGGCGAACGTCGCCCTCGCCGTGCTCGCGTGGCTGGCGATCCAGTTCGGTGGTCCGGGTGTCGCGGTCGGTCTCGTGCTGTGGGGTGCCGTGCTCTCCAACGGGTTCGTCGCCGCGTTCAACCTGCTCCCCGGCCTCCCGCTGGACGGCGGCAAGGCGCTGGAGGCGCTCGTGTGGGCCGTGACCGGCAGCCGCTACCGCGGCATGGTCGTCGCGGCCTGGGGTGGCCGCCTCGTCGTCGCCGGCCTCGTGGCCGTCGTCGTCCTGCTCCCGCTGCTGCGGGGCGGACAGCCGGACCTGACGATGGTCGTCTGGGTCGCGGTCCTCGGCTCGATGCTGTGGAGCGGGGCGAGCGCGGCGCTGCAGGAGGCCGAGCAGCACCGCGCCGCGGCCGGGCTGGACCTGCGCGTGCTCACCACCCCCACGCTCACGCTGCCCGCCGACGGCCCGCTCACCGCCGTCGACGCCGCGCTGGCCGGGCGGGGCCCGACCGCCGTCGTCCTCCTCCACGACGGCGCGCCGGTCGGTCTGGTCGACCCGGCGGCCGCGCGCACGGTCCCGCCCGAGCAGCGGGGCACGACGCCGCTGCACGCCGTGGCCCGCACGCTCGCCCCCGCGCAGATCGTCCGCGACCCGACCGGGCTCGCCGCGCTGGCCGCCGTGGCCGTCGCCCAGCGCAGCGGGACCACCGTCGTCCTGGTCGACGGCGCCGCGGTGGTCGGCGTCGTCGAGGTCACCGCCGTCGCCCGGGCGATGGCGGCGCTGCGGGCCGCGCCGCAACGCTGAGGTGACCCGCGACGGCCCCCGCCCGATCGCGGCCGTGCGAGAACCGCGTCCGTGGGGAAACGTAGACTCGCCCGTCGTGACCAACGAACCCGTCCAGGACGACGGCCCGCCCGCCGCCGAGCCCACCGGCCACCGAGCGGCCGCCGAGCCCACCGGCCGCGACCTCCCGCCCGGGCCCGCCCGGCGCCGCGGACCGCTGGCCGCCGGCGAGCGCGTCCAACTCACCGACTCCAAGGGCCGGCTCCACACCATCCTGCTCACCCACGACGGCAACTTCCAGAGCCACCGCGGCAGCTTCCGCCACGGCGAGCTCATCGGCCGCCCCGACGGCACCGTCCTCACCACCGCCAGCGGCCACCAGTTCCTCGCGCTGCGCCCGCTGCTGAGCGACTACGTCCTGTCCATGCCGCGCGGCGCCGCCGTCATCTACCCCAAGGACGCCGGCCAGATCGTCCAGATGGCCGACATCTACCCCGGCGCCCGGGTCGTCGAGGCCGGCGTCGGCTCCGGCGCGCTGAGCATGAGCCTGCTCTCGGCGATCGGCGAGCGCGGCAGCCTGCTCTCGGTCGAGCGACGTGAGGACTTCGCGGACATCGCCCGCGGCAACGTCGAGACCTGGTTCGGTGCCCCGCACCCGGCGTGGGAGGTGCGCGTGGGTGACCTGGCCGACGTGCTGCCCGAGGCGGCCGAGCCCGGCGCCGTGGACCGGATCGTCCTGGACATGCTCGCTCCCTGGGAGAACCTCGACGTGGCCGCCGACGCGCTGGTGCCCGGCGGCGTCCTCGTCGCGTACGTGGCCACCACCACCCAGCTCAGCCGGTTCGTCGAGGAGGCCCGCGTCACCGAGCGGTTCACCGAGCCTCAGGCCTGGGAGTCGATGGTGCGCACGTGGCACCTCGAGGGCCTGGCCGTCCGACCCGACCACCGCATGATCGGCCACACCGGCTTCCTGGTCACCACCCGCCGCCTCGCCCCGGGGACGCCACCGCCGCAGCGGACCCGCCGACCCGCCAAGGGCGCGTACACGCCCGACGGCGAGTGGACGGCCGAGGACATCGGCGAGCGCGCCGTGTCGGACAAGAAGGTGCGCCGCGTCCGGCGTGACATCCATCGCCGCGCCGAGATCGCGTCCACCGGGATGGCCTCGGTACCGGGCACCCGACCCGGCCCGGCGGCGCCCGTCGAGGACGGTGGCGAGCAGGACTGACGCGAGCCACCGGCCGGGGACCGGTCGGCCGGGCCCGGGGTCGGCGTCGTGCGCCGCGAGACCAGACTCACAGGCGGCTGTGTGGTGGCCACGCACGCCGGGTGCTCGTACCCGTCCTAGGCTGGAACGATCGACCCACGGAGGGAACGTCATGGCAGATGTGGACCGGTACGGCGAGGCCCGTGCGCGTGAGCTGGAGCAGCAGGCCATCTCGCTGGCCAGCAAGAACGACCGGTTGGCGCAGGCGCTCGACACCGCCCGTCAGCGTCTCGTCCAGCTCCAGGACCAGGTCGACTCCATCTCCCGCCCCCCGGGCTCCTACGGCACGTTCCTGGCCGCGCATCTCGAGGACCGGGAGGCGGACATCTTCGTCGGCGGCCGCAAGATGCGCGTCGCCGTCTCCGCCGCCGTCCCGCTCGGGGCGCTGCGGCCCGGGCAGGAGGTCCGCCTCAACGAGCAGCTCCTGCTGATCGGGGCCGGCACCTTCGAGACGACGGGGGAGATCGTCACCGTCAAGGAGCCCCTCGACGGCGACCGCGTCCTCGTGCACGCGCGCGGTGACGACGAGCACGTCATGCGCCTCGCCGGGCCCCTGCTCAGCGCCCACCTGCGGGTCGGGGACGCCCTGACGGCGGACCTGCGCACCGGGTTCGTCACCGAGCGTGTGGTGCGCTCCGACGTCGAGGAGCTGCTGCTGGAGGAGGAGCCGGACACCGACTACTCCGACATCGGCGGGCTCGGTCCGCAGATCGAACAGATCCGCGACACCGTCGAGCTGCCCTTCCAGCACCCGGAGCTCTACCGCGAGCACGGTCTCAAGCCACCCAAGGGCGTGCTGCTCTACGGCCCGCCCGGATGCGGCAAGACCCTCATCGCCAAGGCGGTGGCCACGTCGCTGGCCTCCGCGGCGGTGGCGCACCGCGCTGCCGGGGTCGACGGCGAGGCCCGGGCGGACGCGCCCCGCAGCTACTTCCTCAACATCAAGGGCCCCGAGCTGCTCAACAAGTACGTCGGCGAGACCGAGCGCCAGATCCGCGTGATCTTCGCCCGAGCCCGCGAGAAGGCCGCGCGCGGCATCCCCGTCGTCATCTTCTTCGACGAGATGGAGTCCCTGTTCCGCACCCGGGGCACCGGGGTCTCCTCCGACGTCGAGACGACGATCGTGCCCCAACTCCTCAGTGAGATCGACGGGGTCGAGAAGCTCGAGAACGTCATCGTCATCGGCGCCTCGAACCGCGAGGACATGATCGATCCCGCGATCCTGCGCCCCGGCCGCCTCGACGTGAAGATCAAGATCGAACGTCCCGACGCCGAGGGCGCTCGCGAGATCTTCGCCAAGTACCTCACGCCGGACCTGCCCCTGCTCCCGGCCGAGGTCGCCGCGCACGGGAGCAGCGCTGAGGCGACCGTGACGGCGATGATCGACCGCGTCGTCGACGCCCTGTACGGCACCGGCCCCGAGAACGAGTTCCTGGAGGTCACCTACGCCAACGGAGACCGTGAGGTCCTCTACTTCAAGGACTTCGCCTCCGGCGCCATGATCGCCAACATCGTCGACCGGGCGAAGAAGCGAGCCATCAAGGATCTCCTCGCCACCGGTGCGCGGGGCCTGCGCACCGAGCACCTGCTCGGCGCCCTCGCTGCGGAGATGCGGGAGAACGAGGACCTGCCCAACACCACGAACCCCGACGACTGGGCGCGGGTCAGCGGCAAGAAGGGGGAGCGGATCACGTTCCTGCGCACGCTGACCCCCCGCGGCTCGGCCGGCGGGCGTCACGACGGCGCCCGCCACGGCGCCGCGGCGCCGCACGACGGCGGTGTCCCGGTGCCGATCGACGGTCCGGGCGCGGCGCGGCCCGCGACGACGGTGCCGGGCGCCCACGGTCTCGACACGGTGGAGGGCCGCGACATCGACACCGTCAGCGCCGCCGGCGGATACCTGTGAGGCGGGCATGAGCGTCCACCGCCCCATGGGCATCGAGACCGAGTACGGGCTGATCGAGCCGGGCAACCCGGGAGCCAACCCGATGGTGCTCTCTGCCCATGTCGTCGCCGCCTACGCCACCCAGCCGGGCGGTGCGGGCCGTGGCGGTCACGTGCGCTGGGACTACGCCGGCGAGGACCCGCTGGCCGACGCCCGCGGCTTCCGCCTCGACCGCGCCGGCGCGCACCCCTCCCAGCTCACCGACGACCCCGACCACCCGGCCCCGTCGGAGGAGGACGTGCCCGCGACGCCGGGTGACGGCGTGCGCACGACCACCCTGCGCCGGCCGAGCGGCGCGGAGCTGGCACTCCCGAGCGCGACCAACGCCGTGCTGACCAACGGTGCGCGGCTGTACGTGGACCACGCGCACCCCGAGTACTCCAGCCCCGAGGTCACCAACCCGCTGGACGCGGTGCGCTGGGACCGCGCCGGCGAGCTCGTCATGCGCGGCGCCATGGACGCCCTCAGGGCGACGCCTGCCCTGCCCGACGTCGTCGTGTACAAGAACAACGTCGACGGCAAGGGTGCCGCCTACGGCACCCACGAGAACTACCTGGTGAGCCGCGACGTCAACTTCGGCGACATCATCCGCTACCTCACGCCCTTCTTCGTGACCCGGCCGATCTTCTGCGGCGCCGGCCGCGTCGGGCTCGGGCAGCGCAGCGAGCGGGCCGGCTTCCAGCTCTCCCAGCGGGCCGACTACGTCGAGAACGACGTCGGCCTCGAGACGACGTTCAACCGTCCCATCATCAACACCCGGGACGAGCCGCACGCCGACGCCGAACGCTTCCGCCGGCTGCACGTCATCGGCGGGGACGCCAACCTGTTCGACGTGTCCACCTACCTCAAGATGGGCACCACTTCGCTCGTGCTCTGGCTCCTCGAGGCCGACGCCGTCCCGCTCGACCTGGACGCGCTCATGCTCGCCAACCCTGTCGGCGAGACCTACGAGGTCAGCCACGACACCACGCTCACCCACCGGCTCACGCTCGCCTCCGGCGGCGAGACGACGGCCTTGGACATCCAGCGCACCTACCTCGACGTCATCTCCCGCGCGCTCGCGGAGGCGGGCCGCACCGACGCTGCCACGGGAGCCGTCCTGGAGCGCTGGGCGGGCGTCCTGGACCGCCTCGCCACCGACCCGGAGTCAGCGGCGACGGAGGTGGAGTGGGTGGCGAAGAAGCAGCTGCTCGACCGCATGCGGGAACGTGAGCAGATCCCCTGGGCCCACCCGCGCCTGGCGGCACTGGACCTGCAGTGGTCCGACCTGCGCCCGGAGCGCTCGATCGTCAACCGGCTTCTCGCCGCCGGCCGCGTCGAGCGGCTCGTGCCCGACTCCGACGTCGCCGCCGCCGAACACACCCCGCCGACCGACACCCGCGCCTGGTTCCGCGGCCAGGTGATCGCCCGCTACCCCGGGCAGGTCGCCGGGGCGAGCTGGGAGTCCGTCGTCCTCGACGTGCCCGGCCGCGACCACCTCGTCCGGGTGCCGATGGCCGACCCGCTGCGCGGCACCCGCGATCACGTCGGCGCCCTGCTCGAGGCGTCACCGACCGCGGCGGACCTCCTCGCCGGACTCACCGCCGGTCGCCCGGCGGTGGACGACCCGGCGGGCGCGCCCGCTACCGATCCGGGCGCGGGCACCGCTGAACAGGGCACACCGGCGCCTTGACGGCCTAAAATCGACAGACCCGACGAAAGGGGAGCATCACCATGGCCGAGCAGGAGCAGTTGCGTAGCACGCGCCGTGACGACCCGGGGACCGACCCGGCGCCGCCCGTCGTCGCCGCCCAGGCGCGGACCCAGCAGGTCGACAGCCTCCTGGACGAGATCGACTCCGTCCTCGAGGCCAACGCCGAGTCCTTCGTCCAGGGGTTCGTGCAGAAGGGCGGCCAGTGACCGCCCGACGCATCTATGGCGTCGAGACCGAGTACGGCATCACCTGTGCCCCCGCCGGGGCCTCCACGGGGGCGCCCCTGAACGCGGACGACGCCGCGCGCTACCTGTTCCGCAAGGTGGTCGAGTGGGGGCGTTCCTCCAACGTCTTCCTGCGCAACGGGGCCCGCCTCTACCTCGACGTCGGCTCCCACCCGGAGTACGCCTCCGCCGAGTGCGACGACGTGCGCCAGCTCGTCGCGAACGACCGTGCCGGGGAGGTCATCCTCGACGAGATGGTCGAGGATGCCAACGTGCTGCTGGCGGACGACGGCGTGCGGGGCACCCTCCACCTGTTCAAGAACAACGTGGACTCCGTCGGCAACTCCTACGGCTGCCACGAGAACTACCTGGTGCGCCGTCGCCGCGACTTCCGCGAGACCGGCGAGGCGCTCGTGCCGTTCTTCATCACCCGCCAGATCCTCACCGGCGCCGGACACATCCGGGCCCGGGCCGGGGGCGGGGCCAGCTACGCGTTCTCCCAGCGCGCGGATCAGATGTGGGACGCCATGAGCTCGGCCACGACCCGGTCGCGTCCCATCATCAACACCCGCGACGAGCCGCACGCCGACGCCGACCTGTACCGCCGCATGCACGTCATCGTGGGCGACTCCTCCGTCGCGGAGACGACGACCATGCTCAAGGTCGGCGCCACCGACCTGCTGCTCGGCATGCTCGAGGACGGGGTGCGGGTGCGGGATCTCGCCCTGGCCGAGCCCATGCGCGCGATCCGCGAGATCAGCCACGACCTGACGGCGAGGACCCCGGTCGAGCTCGCCAGCGGCCGGCGGATGAGTGCGCTGGCGATCCAGGAGGAGTACCTCACGCGCGTCACCGGCTACCTCGACTCCCACGGGCTGACGGCGGAGCTCACCGATGTCCAGCGGCGCGTCCTGGAGCTGTGGGAGCGCGGGTTGCGCGCCCTGGAGACGGCGGACCCGACCCTGGTCGACACCGAGCTCGACTGGGCCATCAAGGCGCGGCTGCTCGAGCGGTACCGCACGCGCCACACCCTCGGCCTCGACGACCCGCGCGTCGCCCGGCTCTCGCTCGCCTATCACGACATCTCGCCCACGCGCGGCCTCGCCACGACGCTCGCCCGGCGTGGGCTGATGGCCCGGGTGACGACCGACGAGGAGGTCGCCGACGCCGTCCGCAACCCGCCGTCGACGACGCGGGCACGCCTGCGGGGGGAGTTCGTGGCCGCCGCCCGGGAGCGCCGGCGCGACATCACCGTCGACTGGGTCCATCTGAGGATCAACGACTCCACCCAACGGACCGTCGTCCTGAAGGACCCGTTCTCCCCGGTGGACGAGCGCGTGGACGACCTGCTCGCGGCGCTGCGCGCCTGATGCGCCCGGTGATGAGCGCCCTGCTCGGTCGTGACCTGCTCGGTTGTGTCCTGCCCGGTCGGGGCCGGCGCGGTGGTGTCCTGCTCGGCCGCGCCCGGCGTCGGACGTAGGCTGCGTCCGTGCACTTTTCGTCCCACGTCCGCGACCCCCGGCAGCGGGCACGGCGTCTCGTCGGGGCGGTCGCCGCGACGGTGGCGCTGTTGCTCATGACCGCCTGCGCGCCCGACGGGTCCGGCGACGGCACCGACGGCGTCGCTGTCAGCGGCACCTTCGGCTCTGTCCCCGTCGTCACCTTCGCTCCGCCGCTCCCCCTCCAGGAGGAGCGCGTCGACGTGATCATCGAGGGCGACGGACGCAAGCTCGTCGAGGGTGAGCCCGTGCTGATGACCCTGACCGCGTACGACGGGCAGGACGGGGAGCTGATCGAGGACCGCCCGGTGGGGGAGGCTCAGACCCGCATGCTCACCGAGGAGGACGCCGGCCCCGAGCTGGTGAACCTCCTCAGCGGGCACCGTGAGGGAAGCCGCCTCCTCGTGCGCCAGCCCGTCGCCGCCGACGGCGAGAACCGGATGCTCGTCCTGGTCATCGACCTGCGTTACACCCGCGCCCGCGGCGAGGAGGTCGCGGTGCCGGCGGGGCTTCCGACGGTGACGCTGGGCGAGGACGGCTCGCCGACCATCACCCTCGGCGAGGGGGCGCCGCCGTCGAGCCCCGTGGTCCAGCCGCTCGTGCACGGCACGGGTGCGCAGGTGCGACCCGGCCAGGACGTCACCGTGCAGTACACCGGTGTCTCCTGGGAATCGGGGGAGCCGTACGACTCCACGTGGGCCGCGGGCAAGGTGCCGAAGACGCTGGCCATCGACACGACGCTCCCCGGGCTGCGTGCGGGGCTCGTGGACCAGACGGTCGGCTCCCAGATCCTGCTCGTCATCCCGCCGGACCTCGCCCACGGCACCGAGACGCTCGTGCTCGTCGTCGACATCCTGGCAGCCTCGGGAGGGGACGAGGACTCCGTGGTCTCCTCGCCGAACGGCCAGGACTAGCGCCGGGGTCTCCTCGCCGGACGGCCAGGACTAGCGCCGTGGTCTCCTCGCCGGACGGCCAGGACTAGCGCCGTGGTCTCCTCGCCGGACGGCCAGGACTAGCGCCGTGGTCTTCTTGGGCCGGCGTCATCGGCCGACCCGCGCCTGCCGGTCCCGCTCGACCCGGATCGCGACAACGCGAAGACTTCGGACTGATAGTCATGTCGAAGTCTTCGCACAAGTCGAAGTCTTCGTGCAACGCGGGCCACGGCCTGTCGCGGTGGCCGGGGCGTCCGTGACTGGTGGCGGCCGGCCGGATTCAGCCCGTGCGGACGACGACGTCCGCCACCGCGTGGGCGTCGCGCACCCGGAGGAGCGCCCGCTCCTGGGCGGCCCAGGCGTCCCACCGGTCCGCCCAGGTGCCGCCGTCGCGCGCCATCGCCCGAGCCCGACGAGCTTCGGCGGGCGCCTCCAGCCAGACCAGCAGGCCGACGAACGGCTCGCACAGGCGCGACCCCGCCCCGCACCCCTCGACCACCAGCACGCGGGGCAGCTCATCGCCGGCTGCCGGGATCCGCAGCTCCTCGGCCACGGCCCGCGCGGACCAGTCGTAGCGGTGGACGGCACCCGGCAGCCCTCGGGAGAGCGGCTCAAGCACACCGGCGGCCGCCAGTCCCACTCCCACCGCGAGTCCGTCCCAGCCGCGGTAGACGTCCTCGAGGGTGAAGAGGGCGACGGCGCCGGGCCCGGTGAGGCCGTCGACGCCACGCAGCCGCGCCGTGATGTCGCGGGCCAGGTCGGACTTGCCCGAGCCGGAGCGACCGTCGACGCCGAGCACGAGTGGGCCGCGGGCGTCGTAGCCGGTGCGGCCGGTGCCGCGCGGGTCATGGCCGGTGCGGCCGGTGCGGCCAGGACCGGTGCCGCGGGGGTCGCGGCCGGTGCGGCGGGCGTCGTGGCCGACCAGGGCGGCGGTCACGAGCGCGACGATCGCGTCGGGGGCGGCGTCGGCGGCGAGCATGACGGGGACGTGGGCGGGCCGGTCGGTCATGGCGAGGCACGCTACCCGCGAAGTACCCTCGAGGTGTGCGCCGGAGCGGTGACGAAGGGACGAGGAGCAACGATGGGTGTGGCGGTGCGGGTGATTCCTTGCCTCGACGTGGCCGACGGGCGCGTGGTCAAGGGCGTGAACTTCCAGGACCTGCGCGATGCGGGCGATCCGGTCGAGCTCGCCCGACGCTACGACGCCGAGGGCGCGGACGAGATCACCTTCCTCGACGTCTCTGCCTCCGCCGAGGCACGTGCGACCACCATGGACGTGGTCTCGCGCACGGCTGAGCAGGTCTTCGTGCCGCTGACGGTCGGTGGCGGGGTGCGCAGCGTCGAGGACGTCGACCGGTTGCTCAAGGCGGGGGCCGACAAGGTCGGCATCAACACCGCAGCCATCGCCCGCCCCGAGCTCATCAGCGAGGTGGCCCAGCGTTTCGGCAACCAGGTCCTCGTGCTCTCCGTCGACGCGCGCCGATGCACCGGGGACACGCGGACCGAGTCCGGCTACGAGGTCACCACGCACGGCGGCCGCCGTGGCACCGGCATCGACGCCGTCGAGTGGGCCGCCCGCGGCGCCGAGCTGGGCGCGGGGGAGATCCTGCTGAACTCCATGGACAAGGACGGCACCACCGACGGCTTCGACCTGACCATGCTGGACCACGTCCGTGCCCGCGTCCGGGTGCCGCTGATCGCCTCCGGCGGGGCCGGCACCGCTCAGGACTTCACCCAGGCGGCCCGGCACGGCGCCGACGCCGTCCTCGCGGCCTCCGTCTTCCACTTCCGGACCCTCAGCGTGGGGCAGGTCAAGGACGAGATGCGCGCCGGCGGCATCGAGATTCGCTGACCTCCCACCCCACCAACCCCAACCCCAACCCCAACCCCCCAGCCCCGCCGAACAGGTCCTGAAGTCCCGTTGAGGGGCCGATCGAGCACACAAGGGCCTGTTCGGCGATACGGGAAGCGGCGGTCGGGCTCACCGCGACCGCTCGAACGCCGCCACGATCTCGGGCCGACCGCGCACCGCCACGTCGGCGGCCCGCTCGCGCCCCGTGGCGTGCAGGGCCAGCTCGACCGGCTCACCCACGACCACCACCGCATCGGGCCCGCGCCGAGCCACGCGGCGCGGACCACCGGGCACCGCGAGCACCACCCCGACCGGGCTCGTGCGGTATCCCAGCAGTGCCAGGGGGGCCAGGTGCGCCCAGACCGCGCGCGCCGTCGCGGCCGGCAGCGTGCGGGGCTCGGCCGGCGCGTCGCCACCCCGCCGGACGTCCTCGTGGTGGATGACGTACTCCAAGAAGTTCGCCCGGTCACCCGCCAGCCCCATCGCGGAGCGGGGTGCGGGCCCGGCCGCGAACAGGTCGACGAGCTCACGGTAACCACGCTCCGTGCGGGCGGTGTCGACCGCCCGGCTCAGGAAGTGCTCGGTGCCGGGCTCCCGGCGCATGACGTCGTCGGCGAGCTTGCGCAGCGGCGTGTGCTCGCGAAGGACCAGGTGAGCGACGACGTGCCGCACGCTCCAGCCGGCGCACAGCGTGGGTGCGTCCGGGTCGGCGGTGCGCAGGGTCGTGACCAGCGCCGCCCGCTCGATCTCCATCCAGTCCCGCACCGAGGGCTCCTTCCGCCGTGTCGTCGCTGCCGGCGAGAACTACTCTGCCCGCTCGCCACCGGTCGTGCTCGAGAACGCCGGGTCGTGCGAGTGGGAACTCGCCCGCACGGCGAGCGCCCCACCGGTCGCATGAACCACACCGCGGGTCGTGCCGGCGCGAGCGGTAACCCACCCGCACGAGCACGAACGGTCGCGTGGCAAGATCGTCGGATGCCCGAGAACTCCGCGCTCGCCCCCGCCGTCGCCGCCCGCCTCAAGCGGGACGAGCACGGCCTGGTCTGCGCCGTCGTCCAGCAGCACGACACCGGTGAGGTGCTCATGGTGGGCTGGATGGACGACGAGGCGCTCGCCCGCACACTCACCTCGGGGCGCGTGACGTTCTGGTCCCGCTCCCGGGGCGAGTACTGGCGCAAGGGCGACACCTCGGGCCACACCCAGCACGTCAAGTCCGTCGCGCTCGACTGCGACGGCGACGCCCTCCTCGTGCGGGTGCACCAGGTGGGCGCCGCCTGCCACACCGGCACCCGTACCTGCTTCGACGCCGGCGGCGACCTGGGCGCCGTCGTCGGGCACGCACCGGGGGAGGTCGCATGAGCCCCGGCCACGCCCCGGGTCGGCTGGAGTGGGGCGAGACATGGCCCGCGCTGCCCGAGTTCCGGGAGATGGCCGCCGAGCGGCGCGTCATCCCCGTCGTGCGGCGCCTCCTCGCCGACGACGTCACCCCGGTGGGTCTGTACCGCCAGCTCGCCGGCGGCCGGCCGGGCACCTTCATCCTGGAGTCCGCCGAGCACGACGGCGCGTGGTCGCGCTGGTCCTTCGTGGGCGTCGCCTCGCGCGCCACGCTGACCAGCCGGGACGGCCACGCCCGCTGGTCCGGCGACGTGCCCGTCGGCATCCCCGCCGAGGGTCCGGTGCTCGAGGTGCTCGCCACCACGCTCGACGCCCTGGCGACCCGCGCGATCCCCGGGCTGCCCCCGCTGACCGGCGGGCTCGTCGGTGCGCTGGGCTGGGACGTGCTGCGGCACTGGGAGCCCACGCTGCGCGCGCTCGCCCCCACCGAGCACGACACGCCCGAGGTCGCCATGTGCCTGGCCACCGACATGGCGGCGGTGGACCACCACGACGGCTCGATCTGGCTCGTGGCGAACGCGGTGAACTTCGACAACACCGAGCTGCGCCTGGACGCCGCCCACGCCGACGCCGTCGCCCGCCTCGACGCGATGGCTCAGGCGCTGCTGCGCCCGCAGGTGAGTGCCGCCGCCGTCCGGGGCGACGCCCCGGAGCCCGAGCTGCGGTTCCGGACCCCGCGCGCGGACTTCGAGCACTCGGTGCGCGCGGCGAAGGAGGCCATCCGGGACGGCGAGGTGTTCCAGGTCGTGCTCTCCCAGCGTCTCGACCTGGACTGCACGGCCGACCCGCTGGACGTCTACCGGGTCCTGCGCACCATCAACCCCAGCCCGTACATGTACTACCTGCAGCTCGCGGACGAGCCGGACCGGTCCAGCTTCGCCGTGGTCGGCTCCAGCCCCGAGACCCTCGTCAACGTCCAGGACCGGCACGTGACCTCGTACCCGATCGCCGGCTCCCGGCCCCGCGGGCCCACGCCCGCCGAGGACCAGCGCCTGGGGGAGGAGCTGCTCGCCGACCCGAAGGAGCTCGCCGAGCACGTCATGCTCGTCGACCTCGCTCGCAACGACCTCGCGAAGGTGTGCGTGCCGGGCACGGTCGAGGTCGTCGAGCTCATGGCGGTCAAGCGGTTCAGCCACATCATGCACATCTCCTCCACCGTCGCCGGCACCCAGCGCGCGGGGGTGAGCGCGCTCGAGTGCCTCATGGCGACCTTCCCGGCCGGCACGCTCTCCGGCGCGCCCAAGCCGCGCGCCATCGAGCTCATCGACACCCTCGAGCCCGCCCGGCGCGGTATCTACGGCGGCGTGGTCGGCTACCTCGATCTCGCCGGCAACGCCGATCTGGCCATCGCCATCCGCACCGCCGTCATCCGCGACGGGCAGGCGTCGGTGCAGGCCGGCGCGGGCATCGTCGCCGACTCGGTCCCCGCCACCGAGTACGAGGAGACCCGTTCCAAGGCCGCGGCCGCCGTACGCGCCGTGCAGGTCGCCGCGGGTCTGCGCCCGCTGGCGGGGGTACGGCCGTGAGCCTGCCCCGGCGTGCCGTGGTGCTCACGGCGCTCCTGCTCGCCGTCGCCGTGGTGGCCGTCGGGGCGCCGCCCTGGGTCGGCGCGGACGTGCCGACCGTGATCGGCACGCGCCGGGTCGACCTCTCGGGCTCGGCCGCCGCCCCCGGGCTGACCGCGGCCGCCCTGGTGGTGGGCGCCGCCGCCCTGGCGATCGGCATCGGCCGCCGGGTCGGCTCCGTGATCGGGGCGCTCGCGCTGGTCGGGGCCGGAGCCCTGGTCGCCGCGGCCACCGTGGCCTTCCTCGGCGACCCGGGCAACGCCGTCCTCGGCGCCGCCGCCCAGGTGAGCGGTGTCCGCCAGATCGACGGCGCCGCGTCCGTCGCGCCCTGGCCGTGGGTGGCGCTCGCGCTCGCCGCCGTCCTGGTGCTGCTCGGCGTCCTCGCGCTCGGCGCGACGCGGACCTGGGGTTCGACCGGGCGCCGGTTCGAGCGACCCGCCCCCGAGGCGCCGGCGCCCCGTTCGGCGTCGACGGAGGCGACCGAGGTCCGCACGCGGGCGATGGACGACTGGGACGCCTTCGGTCGCGGCGAGGACCCGTCCGGTCCCGCCACCTGAACCCGACGCGACGACCTGGACCTGACGCGACCACCTGAACCGCCGTGACGACCTGACGCCGACATCTCGCCATCTGACGCCGATATCTCGCCACGGCGATGGTGATGGGGACAGCGGTGCTCCGATAGGCTGACCCGCACGCAGACCGACCCGCCGGAGGAAGACATGGCCCCGACCCCTGAGCCCGAGACCTACACGCTGCCGCCCACCGCGCCCTTCGCGAACCACGGCCGCACCCGGGCCGGCTGGACGCTCATGGTGGGCGTGTGCCTCGGCTTCCTCCTCGCCGGTGTCGGCCTCGCGGTGTCCGTGCAGCCCCTGGTGATCGCCGGTGTCGTGGTCGCTGTCGGCTCCCTGGTCGTCAGCCAGGTCATGCGGGCCATGGGCATGGGCCAGCCCGCCACCCACGCCGGCGAGCACGAGGAGCAGGACTGGTACGGCGCGACCGCCGTGGAGTCGCCCGGCCACTGAGCCACCCGCACCACCCCGACCGCCCGGCCGGGCCGCCCAGCGCGGACCCGCCGGGTATGCGCGTACCCGCGGGGCCACGGCCACCTGTCGAACGGGGGACGGCGGGTGGACACCGACGTCCCGCCCACCCGGGCCGTCCTACCATGAAGGCGTTGGCCTACGAAGGGGATACGTCGTGACCGTGCTGGAAGAGATCGTCGCCGGGGTCCGGGAGGACCTTGCCGAGCGGGAGACGCAGCACCCGCTGGACTCCCTCAAGGAGATGGCGCAACGCGTCCCGGGGGCCAAGGACGCGGTGCGCGCCCTGCGCAGCGAGCACGGCGGCGTCACCATCATCTCGGAGGTCAAACGCTCGAGCCCGTCGAAGGGTGCGCTGGCCTCGATCGCGGACCCGGCCGGCCTGGCGGCCGAGTACGAGGCGGGCGGGGCGGCCGTCATCTCCGTCCTCACCGAGCGTCGCCGCTTCGGCGGCTCCCTGGAAGACCTCGCCGCGGTGCGCGCCGCCGTCGACGTCCCCGTCCTGCGCAAGGACTTCATCGTCACGCCCTACCAGGTGTGGGAGGCTCGTGCCTACGGCGCCGACCTCGTGCTGCTCATCGTCGCCGCGCTCGAGCAGACCGTGCTCACCTCCCTCGTCGAGCGCACCCACTCCCTGGGCATGACCGCCCTCGTCGAGGCGCACGACCGCACGGAGGCACGGCGGGCCGTCGACGCCGGTGCCCGCGTCGTGGGCATCAACGCCCGCAACCTGCACACCCTGCAGGTGGACCGCGCCGTGTTCGCCGACGTCGTCGACGTCGTGCCCGACACGATCGTGCGCGTGGCGGAGTCCGGCGTGCGTGGCCCGCACGACGTCCTCGAGTACGCCCGCCACGGCGCCGACGCCGTCCTGGTCGGCGAGGCCCTCGTCACCCAGGGCGACCCGCGCGCCGCCGTCGCCGACATGGTCGCTGCCGGTTCGCACCCCTCCCTTCGGGCAGTGCGCAAGTGAGCGCCCCCGCCGCCGCCCCGGCGGGCCGGCCCGAGCACCTCGCGGACGCGCCCGGCCCCTACTTCGGGGCCTACGGCGGCCGCTACGTCGCCGAGGCGCTCGTCGCGGCGCTCGACGACCTCACCACCGCGTGGGAGGAGCTCAAGCTCGACCCCGGCTTCCTCGCCGAGATGGATCACCTGCACCGCACCTACACCGGTCGGCCCAGCATCATCACCGAGGTGCCCCGCTTCGCCGAGCACGCCGGCGGCGCCCGGGTCGTCCTCAAGCGCGAGGACCTCAACCACACCGGCTCGCACAAGATCAACAACGTCCTCGGCCAGGCGCTGCTGACCCGGAAGGTCGGCAAGCAGCGCGTCATCGCCGAGACCGGCGCCGGCCAGCACGGCGTGGCCACGGCCACCGCCGCGGCCCTCATGGGGCTGGAGTGCACCGTCTACATGGGCGAGGAGGACATGCGGCGCCAGGCCCTCAACGTGGCCCGCATGCGCCTGCTCGGCGCCGACGTCGTCGGCGTCTCCGCCGGTTCGCGCACGCTCAAGGACGCCATCAACGAGGCGTTCCGCGACTGGGTCACCAACGTCGGCACCACCAACTACATCTTCGGCACCGCGGCCGGCCCGCACCCGTTCCCCGCGATGGTCCGCGACCTGCAGAAGATCATCGGCGAGGAGGCCCGCGCCCAGGTCCTCGAGCTCACCGGTGCGCTGCCCGACGTCGTCGCCGCCTGCGTGGGCGGCGGCTCCAACGCGATCGGCATCTTCAACGCGTTCCTCGACGACGCGGGCGTCCGCCTCGTCGGCTTCGAGGCCGCCGGCGACGGGGTCGAGACCGGCCGCCACGCCTCTTCCATCACCGGTGGGGAGCCCGGGGTGCTGCACGGCGCCCGCAGCTACGTCCTGCAGGACGAGGACGGGCAGACCAAGGAGTCGCACTCGATCTCCGCGGGCCTGGACTACCCGGGCGTGGGGCCCGAGCACGCCTGGCTCGCCGACATCCACCGCGCCGAGTACCAGCCGGTCACCGACGCGGAGGCCATGGATGCCTTCCGGCTGCTGTGCCGAACCGAGGGCATCATCCCGGCCATCGAGAGCGCCCACGCCCTCGCCGGCGCGATCCGCATCGGGAACGAGGCCAAGGCCGCCGGCCGGCCCGCGCCCACGATCCTGGTGAACCTCTCGGGCCGCGGGGACAAGGACGTGGAGACGGCGGCCGCCTGGTTCGACCTGATCGACCGGGACGCCGACGACGCCACGGGCAGCACCACCACGGGCAGCGCCACCACCACCGGCAGTGACGCCACCGGCAGCGCCGCTACCACCGGCAGCGTGGAGAGGTGAGCGCGGACGTGACCACGACCAGCACGAGCAGGAGCGCCGCCGCGATCGACGCCGCGAAGGCCCGGGGCGGCAAGGCCCTCATCGGGTACCTGCCCGTCGGCTTCCCCGATGTCGAGACATCGGTCCGGGCCGCGAAGACCCTCGTCGCCGCCGGTGCCGACATCGTCGAGCTCGGCCTGCCGTACTCCGACCCCGGCATGGACGGCGAGGTGATCCAACGGGCCGCGCAGGCCGCGTTGGACGGCGGCACCCGGACCGCGGACGTGCTCCGCGCCGTCGAGCAGGTCGCCGAGACGGGCGCTGCGGTGCTTGTCATGACCTACTGGAACCCGGTGCACCGCTACGGTGTCGACCGCTTCGCCCGCGATCTCGCCACCGCCGGCGGCGCCGGGCTCATCACCCCCGACCTCATCCCCGACGAGGCGGCCGAGTGGGTCGCCGCGTCCGACGTGCACGGGCTCGACCGGGTCTTCCTCGTGGCACCCAGCTCCACCGATGCCCGGCTCGCGATGACGGCGCGGGCCACCAGAGGTTTCGTCTACGTCGCGTCCACCATGGGCGTGACCGGGGCCCGGGCCGCCGTGGACTCCCACGCCCGGGAGCTGGTGGCGCGCACGTTCGCCGCCGGCGCCGACCGGGCCTGCGTGGGTCTGGGGGTGTCGAACCGCGCGCAGGCGGCGGAGATCGCCGCCTATGCCGACGGCGTCATCGTCGGCTCGGCGCTGGTGCGCACGCTCATGCGCCCCGACGGCGACGTCGAGGCCGGGCTGCGGGACCTGGCCGCCCTGACCGAGGAGCTCGCCGCGGGCGCGCACGGCGCCTGAGACCGGCGGCGCCCGGGGTTCGACACCGGCGGCGTGCGTCGGCGGACAGTGGCGGCGCACCCCGGCGCCCGGGACCCGGCCCGGTGCGACGGTCGGGCGACGTAGGCTACTCCGATGATCCTCGCCTCCCTCCCCAGTCCGCCGCAGGGTGTCTGGCACCTCGGCCCGCTCCCGCTCCGCGCGTACGCCGTCGGCATCCTGATCGGCGGGATGATCGCCTGGTGGATCCTGGACCGGCGGTACACCGCCAAGGGTGGCCCGAAGGACACGGCGATCGACGTCGTCTTCTGGATGGTGCCGTTCGGGATCGTGGGTGCCCGGCTCTACCACGTCGTCTCCAGTCCGGCCGCGTACTTCGGCCCGGGAGGCAACCCGTGGAACGCCTTCGCGATCTGGAACGGCGGTCTGGGGATCTGGGGCGCGGTCGCGCTCGGCGCGGTGGGCGCCTGGATCGGGCTGCGCCGGAGGGGGTTGCGGCTCGCACCCTTCGCGGACGCGCTCGCCCCGGGCCTGCTCGTCGCCCAGGCGGTGGGCCGGCTGGGGAACTACTTCAACCAGGAGCTCTACGGCAAGCCGACCACGCTGCCGTGGGGCCTCGAGATCGACGACGCCCACCTCGTGGGCGGCTACGCCTCGGGCACGCTCTTCCACCCCACGTTCCTGTACGAGCTCCTGTGGAACCTCGCCATGGTCGGGGTGCTGCTCTGGGCCGGGCGCCGGTTCCGGCTCGGCCACGGCCGCGTGTTCTGGCTCTACGTCATGCTCTACACGCTGGGCCGGGTCTGGATCGAGTCCTTGCGCATCGACGACGCCGAGATCGTGCTCGGGCTCCGGCTGAACGTGTGGACCTCGATCGCGATCTTCCTGGTCGCGCTGGTGGCGTTCCTGGTGATCGGGCGGCGGACCCGGGGGCAGCCGGAGAACCTGTGGCTGCCCGGTCGTGAGCCCCAGGATGCCACCGACGGCGAGACGACCGTGCGCCCCGCCACGGCCAGCGACGCGCCGGGGGAAGCCGCCGACACACCGGGCACGACCCCCGACGCGCCGGGTGCGACCGCCGACACGCCGGGTGCGACCGCCGACACGCCGGGCACGGCCGTCGGCACGCCTGGGGAGGGAACCGTCGCGGCGGACCCGTCGATCGACGACTCCGTCGCGGGGGACGCCCGCCCGGCCCCTTGACCCACCCTCCCGCCAGGACTTTTCCGGATGCGTGGCACCGCACGGCACGCCGTCGTCGTCGGCGTGCCGGCCCCGGCGGGTGACCCGTGCCGGGCCGGCGGCGAGGGCCGGTGAGCGTGGAGGATCCGGCGAGTGTCAAGAATGTGGACAGGACTCGTCATAGGCCCCCCATGTGCGAGTAGCATCTCGGCACCATGGGCGACGACGACCGATCAGCATCAAGCAGCAGGACGATGCGGGGTCGACGGCACCCTGCGGTGAGGACGTGCGCATGGAACGGACGCAGGCAGTCAGCCCCTTCGCGGCTCCGGCCCGGGGTCTGTACGACCCTCTTCACGAGCACGACGCCTGCGGTGTCGCGTTCGTGGCCACGCTGCGCGGCACGCCCGGCCGCGACATCGTCGACGCCGGCCTGACCGCCCTGCACAACCTCGACCACCGCGGCGCCGTCGGCGCTGAGGAGAACACCGGCGACGGCGCCGGCATCCTCACCCAGGTGCCCGACGAGTTCCTGCGCAGTGCCGTCGACTTCGACCTGCCCGCCACGGGCTCCTACGCCGTCGGCCTCGCGTTCCTCCCCGGGCCGGACACGGACGAGGCGAGGCGTGCCGCCGTCGTCGACCGGATCGGTGTCATCGCCGCCGAGGAGGGACTGACGGTGCTCGGCTGGCGCCCCGTCCCGGTCGACACCGCGATGATCGGGCCGAGCGCCCTGGAGACGATCCCGACGTTCCGTCAGCTCTTCGTGGCCGACGAGGCGGGCCGGACCGGCCTCGACCTGGAGCGCCAGGCGTTCCGGCTGCGCAAGCGCACCGAGCGCGAGCTGGGCACGTACTTCGCCTCCCTCTCCTCCCGCACCCTCGTCTACAAGGGCATGCTGACCACTGCGCAGCTGCAGTCCTTCTTCCCCGACCTCTGCGACCCCCGGTTCGCGAGCGAGCTGGCGCTGGTCCACTCCCGGTTCTCCACCAACACCTTCCCGTCCTGGCCGCTCGCCCAGCCGTTCCGGCTGGTCGCACACAACGGCGAGATCAACACGGTGCGCGGCAACCGCAACTGGATGGGGGCGCGTGAAGGCATGCTCGCCTCCGAGGTGCTCGGCGACCTCGAACCGCTCCTGCCGGTGTGCACCCCGGGCGCATCCGACTCCGCCACGTTCGACGAGGTGCTCGAGCTCCTCCACCTCGGCGGACGCTCACTGCCCCACGCGGTCCTCATGATGATCCCCGAGGCGTGGGAGAACCACGCCACCATGGGTGCGCGCGTGCAGGCCTTCTACGAGTTCAACGCCACCATGATGGAGCCCTGGGACGGCCCCGCCGCGATGACGTTCACCGACGGCACGCTCATCGGTGCCGTCATGGACCGCAACGGGCTGCGCCCGGGCCGCTTCTGGGTCACCGACGACGGGCTCGTCGTCCTCGCCTCGGAGTCCGGTGTGCTCGACCTCGACCCGGCCCGGATCGTGCGCCGCGGCCGGCTCGAGCCCGGGAAGATGTTCCTCGTGGACACCGGCACGGGCCGGATCGTCGACGACCGGGAGATCAAACGGTCCCTCGCCGACCTGCACCCCTACCGGGAGTGGCTCGACCAGGGCCTCGTCCGCTTCGCGGACCTGCCCCAGCGGGACCACGTCGACCACTCGCGCCTGTCCGTGGTGCGCCGGCAACAGACCTTCGGCTACACGGAGGAGGAGCTGCGCCTCCTCCTGGCGCCCATGGCGGGCACCGGGGCCGAGGCGATCGGGTCGATGGGCACCGACACCCCCGTCGCCGTCCTCTCCGCCCGGCCGCGGCTGCTCTTCGACTACTTCACCCAGCTCTTCGCACAGGTCACCAACCCGCCGCTGGACGCGATCCGCGAGGAGCTGGTCACCTCCCTCGCGGGTGCGATCGGGCCGGAACCGAACCTGCTGGCCGACACCCCCGAGCACGCCCGCAAGCTCGTGGTGCCGTTCCCCACCATCGACAACGACCAGCTCGCCACGATCAAGCACATCGGGAAGGTGGCCGGCGGCCACGGCTTCTCCGCCCTTACGATCGAGGGCCTGTACCGCGTCTCGGGCGGCGGCGCCGCCCTCCAGGCCCGGCTGCAGGAGATCTGCGACGAGGTCGACAACGCCATCGACGCGGGCGTCAGCTTCATCATCCTCTCGGACCGGGACTCCACCGCTGAGCTCGCCCCGATCCCCTCGCTGCTCATGACGTCCGCCGTGCACCACCACGCGCTCCGACGGCGCAGCCGCACGAAGATCTCCCTGATCGTCGAGGCCGGGGACGTGCGTGAGGTCCACCACGTCGCCGTGCTCGTCGGGTACGGCGCCGCGTGCGTCAACCCCTACCTCGCCATGGAGAGCGCCGAGCACCTCGTCCGTCAGGGCGACGTCGACGGCGTCACCCCGGAGCAGGCGGTCACGAACGTCGTCAAGGCGCTCGGCAAGGGCGTGCTGAAGGTCATGTCGAAGATGGGCATCTCCACCGTCATGTCCTACCGGGGTGCCCAGGTCTTCGAGGCCATCGGCCTCTCGGCGGACCTCGTCGCCGAGTACTTCACCGGCACGCCCACCCCGCTGGGCGGCGTCGGCCTCGACGTCATCGCCGCCGAGGTCGCCGCCCGGCACGCCACCGCCTACCCGCCGTCCGGCCTCGCGCCCGCGCACCGCGCCCTGCGCACCGGCGGGGAGTACCAGTGGCGGCGCGAGGGCGAGCCGCACCTGTTCGACCCCGAGACGATCTTCCGGCTGCAGCACTCGACCAAGACCCGCCGCTACGACATCTTCCAGCGGTACACCCGGGGCGTGGACGAGCAGGCCGAGCGGCTCATGACGCTGCGCGGTCTGCTGAGGTTCCAGGACCGGGAGCCGGTCGACATCGACGAGGTCGAGCCCGTCAGCGAGATCGTCAAGCGGTTCTCCACCGGCGCCATGAGCTACGGGTCCATCTCCGCCGAGGCCCACGAGACCCTCGCCATCGCCATGAACATGCTCGGCGGGAAGTCCAACACGGGCGAGGGCGGGGAGGACCCGGACCGGCTCCACGACCCGCGCCGACGCTCCGCCGTCAAGCAGGTCGCCTCCGGCCGCTTCGGCGTCACCGCGGAGTACCTCACCAACGCCGACGACATCCAGATCAAGGTCGCGCAGGGTGCTAAGCCCGGCGAGGGCGGTCAGCTGCCCGCGCACAAGGTCTACCCGTGGATCGCGCAGACCCGGCACTCGACCCCCGGCGTCGGGCTCATCTCCCCGCCGCCGCACCACGACATCTACTCGATCGAGGACCTCGCCCAGCTCATCCACGACCTGAAGAACGCCAACCCTGTCGCGCGCATCCACGTCAAGCTGGTCAGCGAGATCGGGGTGGGCACCGTGGCGGCCGGCGTCGCCAAGGCGCACGCCGACGTCGTCCTCGTCTCCGGGCACGACGGCGGGACCGGCGCCGCCCCGCTCACCTCCCTCAAGCATGCCGGCGGCCCGTGGGAGATCGGCCTCGCCGAGACCCAGCAGACGCTCGTGCTCAACGACCTGCGCAGTCGGATCGTCGTCCAGACCGACGGCCAGCTCAAGACCGGGCGGGACGTCGTCGTCGCGGCGCTGCTCGGTGCCGAGGAGTACGGCTTCGCCACCGCGCCGCTCGTCGTCACCGGTTGCGTGATGATGCGCGTGTGCCACCTGGACACGTGCCCGGTGGGTGTGGCGACGCAGAACCCCGAGCTGCGGGCCCGTTTCACCGGCCAGGCCGAGCACGTGGTGACGTTCTTCGAGTTCATCGCCCAGGAGGTGCGTGAGCTCCTCGCCTCGCTCGGTCTGCGCAGCATCGACGAGGCCGTCGGTCGGGTCGACCTGCTGCGCACCGAGGAAGCCGTCGAGCACTGGAAGGCCTCCGGGCTCGACCTGGGACCCCTCCTCGAGCCAGTCGCGCCGAAGGAGGGCTCCGCGCTGCGGCAGATCCGCACCCAGGACCACGGGCTGGAGAAGGCGCTGGACAACGAGCTCATCGCGCTCGCCGAGCCCGCTCTGGAGCGTGGCGAGCCGGTGCGCATCGACCTGCCGATCCGCAACGTCAACCGGACCGTGGGCACGATGCTCGGCCACGAGGTCACCAAGCGGTACCGCGGTGAAGGGCTGCCCGAGGACACGATCGACATCACCCTGCGCGGCTCCGCCGGGCAGTCCTTCGGCGCCCTCCTGCCGCCCGGCATCACGTTGCGGCTCCTGGGAGACGCCAACGACTACGTCGGCAAGTCCCTCTCCGGCGGCCGCATCGTGGTCCGGCCCGACGAGCGGTCCGCGTTCCCGGCCGAGGACAACGTCATCGCCGGCAACGTCATCGCCTACGGTGCCACGAGCGGGGAGATCTACCTCCGTGGCTGCGCGGGGGAGCGGTTCGCGGTGCGCAACTCCGGCGCCACGGTCGTGGCCGAGGGCGTGGGTGACCACGCCGGCGAGTACATGACCGGTGGGACGCTCCTCGTCCTCGGGCCGACGGGGCGCAACTTCGGCGCCGGCATGTCGGGCGGTACCGCCTACCTGCTCGACGTCGACACCGCCCAGATCAACGTCCCGGCCCTCAGGGGCGGGGACCTCATCCTGGCGGACCTCGACCAGGAGGACCACGCCATCGTGGTCGACCTGCTGCGCCGGCACCACGAGCTCACCGGGTCCACGGTCGCCGGCGCCCTGCTGGCCGACGTCGACGCGCTCGACCGCCGCATCACCAAGGTGCTCCCGCGCCAGTACGCCGCCGTCGCCGCCGCCCTCCTGAGGGCGGCCGAGGACGGCCTCGACACCAGCTCGCCGGACGTGTGGGCGAGCATCATGGAGGCATCCCGTGGCTGATCCCCAGGGCTTTCTGACCTACCGCGAGCGGGAGCTGCCCCGCCGCCGCCCCGTGCCGGTGCGCATCCTCGACTTCGCCGAGGTCTACGAGCGCCGCGCCGAGGACGCCCCCGCCCTCGTCCGGCAGGCCACCCGCTGCATGGACTGCGGCGTGCCGTTCTGCCACAACGGCTGCCCGCTGGGCAACCTCATCCCCGAGTGGAACGAGCTGACCCGCAAGGAGGACTTCGCCGCCGCCATCGACCGCCTCCACGCGACGAACAACTTCCCCGAGTGGACCGGTCGGCTGTGCCCCGCCCCGTGCGAGACGGCCTGCGTGCTGGGCATCAACCAGCCGCCCGTGACGATCAAGAACATCGAGCAGTCCATCGTCGACAACGCCTGGGACGCCGGACTGATCGAGCCGCAGGTCCCGGAGCGTCTCACCGGCTGCACGGTCGCCGTCGTCGGCTCCGGGCCCGCTGGTCTCGCCGCCGCGCAGCAGCTGACCCGGGCCGGGCACACCGTGGCCGTCTACGAGCGCGACGACCGCATCGGCGGCCTGCTCACCTACGGCATCCCCGACTTCAAGATGGACCGCGGCCAGGTCACCCGGCGGCTGGACCAGATGGAGGCCGAGGGCACCCGGTTCCGCCCCGGCGTCGACATCGGCGGCGCCGGCCCCGATGCGATCAGCGGCTCCGAGCTCCTCGAGCGTTATGACGCCGTCGTCCTGGCCGTCGGCTCGACCGTGCCGCGCGAGCTGCCCGTCCCCGGGCGCGCCCTCGGCGGCATCCACCCCGCCATGGACTACCTCGTCCAGTCGAACCGGGTGGTCGCGGGCGACGACGTGCCGGACCAGATCCTGGCGACCGGCAAGGACGTCGTGATCATCGGCGGCGGCGACACGGGCTCCGACTGCCTGGGCACCGCCACCCGGCAGGGCGCCCGCTCGGTCACCCAGATCGACATCAACCCGGTGCCCACGACGGAGCGTCCCGACAGCCAGCCCTGGCCCACCTATCCCAAGGTGTACCGCGTCTCCACCTCCCACGAGGAGAACGGCGAACGGGTCCACGGCACCAGCACCGTCGAGTTCGTCTCCGACGGCTCCGCCGGCGCGGGGCGGGTCACCCACCTGCGCCTGACCGACGTCGACCGCGCGTCCGGCGTGGCCGTCCCGATCGAGGGCACCGAACGGATCGTCCCGGCGCAGCTCGTGCTGCTCGCGCTCGGCTTCTCCGGGGTGCCGGGCACCGGTGTCGTGGAGCAGCTGGGGATCGAGCTCGACGCGCGCGGGCGGGTCGTGCGCGATGAGAGGTTCGCCACGTCGGTACCGGGTGTGTACGTCGCCGGCGATGCCGGCCGTGGGCAGTCGGTCATCGTGTGGGCGATCGCCGAGGGCCGGTCGGCCGCCGCGCACGTCGACGCCTACCTGCGCGGCGAGACCGAGCTTCCCGCGCCCGTCCGGCCCTCCACGGTGTCGGTCTCGGCCTGAGGCGCCGGCGGCGGGCCGCGGCTCCGTGTCCGGGTGTCGTGCCCGCGAGGACGCCCGGGCCGGCGTGAACGTGGCCGACATCGCACGTGGTTCCGAACGATCGGGCGGGCCTCCCCGCTGGTCGAGGCCCTATCGTTAGCGCCATGCGTAGAGCGAAGATCGTGTGCACGATCGGCCCAGCCACCGCGTCCGCCGAGAAGGTCCAGGAGCTGGTCGACGCCGGCATGGACGTCGCCCGGATCAACAGGTCGCACGGTTCGACCGAGGAGCACCAGGCGGTGGCGAACAACGTGCGCGCCGCCGCGCAGGCCTCCGGCCGCGCCGTCGCCGTGCTGGTCGACCTCCAGGGGCCGAAGATCCGGCTCGGCGAGTTCGCGGTGGAGCCCGTCCATCTCAAGGAGGGCGACACCTTCACCATCACCACCGAGGACGTCCTCGGCACCGCCGAGCTGGCCGGCACCACCTACAAGGGTCTGCCCGGCGACTGCAAGCCCGGCGACCGCATCCTCATCGACGACGGCAAGGTCGCGGTGCGCGTCCTCGAGGTCGACGGCCCCCGCGTCATCACGCGCGTCGAGGTCCCCGGCCCCGTCTCCAACCACAAGGGCCTGAACCTGCCCGGCGTGGCCGTCTCGGTGCCGGCGATGTCCGAGAAGGACATCGCGGACCTGCGCTGGGCGCTGCGTATCGGTGCCGACATCATCGCGCTGTCCTTCGTCCGCTCGGCCGCCGACATCGAGGCCGTCCACCAGATCATGGACGAGGAAGGCCGCCGCCTCCCGGTCATCGCCAAGGTCGAGAAGCCGCAGGCGGTCGAGAACCTCCTCGAGATCGTCGACGCGTTCGACGGCATCATGGTCGCCCGTGGCGACCTCGGCGTCGAGCTGCCCCTCGAGCAGGTCCCGCTCGTGCAGAAGCGCGCGGTCGAGCTGGCCCGCCGGTCGGCCAAGCCGGTCATCGTGGCGACGCAGATGCTCGAGTCCATGATCACCAGCCCGCGCCCGACGCGCGCGGAGGCCTCCGACGTCGCCAACGCGATCCTCGACGGAGCCGACGCGGTCATGCTCTCCGGCGAGACCTCTGTGGGCGACTTCCCGATCGAGACCGTCCGGACCATGGCCCGCATCGTGGAGAACACCGAGGAGAACGGCGGCGAGCGCATCGCTCCGCTGGGCTCCAGCCCGCACACGCGCGGTGGCGTCATCACCCGGGCCGCGGCCGAGATCGGCGAGATGCTCGAGGTGAAGTACCTCGTGACCTTCACGCAGTCCGGCGACTCCGCGCGGCGCATGTCACGGCTACGGTCCCCCATCCCGCTGCTCGCGTTCACCCCGGACACCTCGGTGCGCAACCGACTGGCACTCTCCTGGGGCGTGCAGACCTACACCGTGCCCGAGGTGAGCCACACCGACGACATGGTCAACCAGGTCGACCAGCTCCTGCAGACCACCGGGCTGGCGGAGCGTGGTGACCGCGTCGTCATCGTCGCCGGCATGCCCCCCGGTCAGGTCGGCTCGACCAACTCCATCCGCGTGCACAAGATCGGCGAGACCTACAAGAAGCCCTGACCGCTCCGGTCGCGCAGCACACCGCCCCGTGTCCGTTCGTCGGGCACGGGGCGGGTGCGTCCGTTCGTCGGGCCCGGGGCGGGTGCGTCCGGTGCGCGGACTCCTGAGATAGCCTGGCCCTCGCGCTCCTGTGGTGGAACTGGCAGACACACCGCACTCAAAATGCGGCGCCGAAAGGTGTGCGGGTTCGAGTCCCGCCGGGAGCACTCAACTCGTGGAGGCCTCTCGCGCATCGTTGCGGGCACGTACGGCGCCGGTCACGCACCGCCGGGGCCATGGGTGCGGCCGGTCCGCGTGCGATGCGTCACGTCGGGCTTCTCCCGGGCTGTCGCGCGGGCGGATGCCCTATAAGGTTGCCCTCGTGACGAAGCAGCAGAGCGAGAACGGCGGCGACGCCGCCGAGGAGACCACGACCGGGGCGGTCGAGATCGACCTGCCCGGGCCCGAGGCCGGCGCGGCGCCCGAGCCCACGCGCAAGCGTCGGATCGTCGTCGCCGAGGACGAGACCCTCATCCGCCTCGACATCGTCGAGTCCCTCACCGAGGCAGGTTTCGAGGTCGTCGGCGAGGCCGCGAACGGCGAGCAGGCCGTGGCGCTGGCCACCGAGCTTGAGCCCGACGTCGTCGTGATGGACGTCAAGATGCCGGTCATGGACGGCATCACCGCGGCCGAGCGGATCATCGGGGCCCGCACCTGCGCCGTCGTGATGCTCACCGCCTTCTCGCAGAAGGAGCTCGTCGAGCGGGCCCGCGACGCCGGCGCGATGGCCTACGTCGTCAAGCCGTTCACCCCGGCCGACCTGCTGCCCGCCGTGGAGATCGCGATCTCCCGCCACCAGGAGATCACCTCGCTCGAGGCCGAGGTCGCGACCCTCTCCGAGCAGTTCGAGACCCGTAAACGCGTCGACCGGGCCAAGGGCCTGCTCATGACGAAGATGGGTCTGAGCGAGCCGGAGGCGTTCCGGTGGATCCAGAAGACGTCGATGGACCGCCGCCTCACCATGCGCGAGGTCGCCGACGCCGTGATCGAGCAGGTCGGCAGCAAGTAGACCCCCACACTGCCCGACGGGGCCCGGCTCGCCCGAGCCGGGCCCCGTCGGCGTCCACCGGCGCGCGGCGTCGACGCGGCGTTCGGCTGAGCTCGAGGACGCAGCGCTCGGCGTCAGCTCGAGGGCGGCGCGCTCGGCGTCGAGGACGTGCCCCGGCCGGGCGCGGGCAGCACGATGCAGCTGAGACGGGCGGTGCACGTGCGGTGCCCCTCGTCGTCCACGATCGCGATGTCGTAGGAGGTCGTGGTCCGCCCCTCGTGCAACGCCGTCGCCGTACCCGTGACGTAGCCGTCCCGGGCGGCGCGGTGGTGGGTGGCGTTGATCTCCGTGCCGAGCGCGACCCGGCCGGGCCCCGCGTGCAGACCCGCGGCGAAGGATCCGATCGTCTCGGCGAGCACCACCGAGGCGCCGCCGTGCAGCATGCCGAGCGGTTGGGTGTTGCCGGCCACCGGCATCCGGGCGACGACGTGGCCGGGCTCCACCACCAGCAGCTTGATGCCCATCCGCTCGATCAGCGTCCCCGCGCTCAGAGCCTCCCAGCGGGCGATGACGTCCGCGTCCCACACGTTCAGCTCGGTGGTGAGATCGCCCCCGGCGGCACCGCCGCCGGCGGCCGTGGCACGGTCCGCGGACCCGGGCGTCGTCACGGGTTCCGGGCGCGCATCGGGATTCGTCATGGCGCCGACCCTAGTGTAGGTGCCCCCACCGGCCCGGGGCGCCGGCGGGGCGGCGCCGCGGTCGGTCGGGCCGTCTTCGCGATGGCGGCGGCGCACCATAGTGTGTTCGTCGTGACCGACAGCCAGCCCCCGCGCCTCCTCCTCGTCGACGGCCACTCCATGGCCTTCCGGGCGTTCTACGCCCTGCCGCCCGAGAACTTCTCGACGAAGACGGGTCAGGTGACCAACGCGGTCTACGGCTTCTTCTCGATGCTGATCAAGCTGCTCGCCGAGGAGCAGCCCACGCATCTCGCCGTGGCGTTCGACATGTCGGGCGGCACGTTCCGCACCGAGCAGTACGCCGAGTACAAAGCCAACCGGGACGCCGCCCCCGCGCCGTTCCAGGGGCAGGTGCCCCTGATCCAGGAGGTCCTGCGGGCGATGAACGTCCCGTTCCTGGAGAAGCAGAACTACGAGGCGGACGACATCCTCGCCACCCTGGCGACCCGCGCCGCGGCGGCCGGGCAGGAGGTCCTGATCTGCTCCGGAGACCGGGACACCTTCCAGCTCGTCACCGACCAGGTCACCGTCCTCTACCCGATCCGCGGCGTCTCCACGCTCTCGCGGATGACTCCCGAGGCCGTCGAGGAGAAGTACGGAGTGGCGCCCGCGCGGTACCCCGACCTCGCCGCCCTCGTGGGGGAGACGAGCGACAACCTGCCCGGTGTCCCCGGCGTCGGGCCCAAGACGGCGGCGAAGTGGATCGCCCAGTACGACGGGCTCGAGAACGTCGTCGCCCACGCCGACCTCGTCGGTGGCAAGGCGGGGCAGAGCCTGCGGGACAACCTCGACCTGGTGCTGCGCAACCGGCGCCTGAACCGGCTGCTCGTCGACCTCGACCTCTCGACGGGCGTCGACGACCTGGCCCGCCGGCCGCTCGACCGCGAGGCGGTCCACCAGATCTTCGACTCCCTCGAGTTCGACGTCCTGCGGCAGCGGCTCTTCGAGACGCTGCCCGAGGAGGAAGGCGCCGCCCCGGCCGAGGACGTCGAGGTCGACGTCGTCGCCGCAGCCGGCCTCGTGGGGGGCCTGGACGCGTGGCTGGCCGCCCGGAACGGCACCCTGCTCGGCCTGGACGTCACCGGCACGACCGCGCAGGGCAGCGGGGACGCCTGGGCCGTCGCGATCGCGGACGGCGCGGGCAGCGCCGTCACCGTCGATCTCGCCGCGGTGGGCCCGAAGGACGAGACCGCGCTGGCTGCCTGGCTCGCCGACCCGGGCGCCGCCAAAGCCGTGCACGAGGCCAAGAACGCCTGGCACGCCCTGGACGGGCGGAAGCTCATGCTCGACGGCGTCGTCTTCGACACCGCCCTCGCCGCCTACCTGTGCCATCCCGACCAGCGGCGGTACACGCTGGCGGACCTGAGCCTGCGTCACCTCAAGCGCGAGCTGCGCGAGGACGACGAGGCCGACGGCCAGGGCGTGCTCGACCTCGGGGGCGGGGGCGCCGACCAGCACGCCGGGGTGCGGGCGAGCGTCGTCATCGAGCTCGCCGGTGCGCTGAGCGCCGAGCTGGTGGATCGCGGCGCGCACGCGCTGCTCGGTGAGCTCGAGCTGCCCGTCCAGCGGGTGCTCGCACTCATGGAGAAGGCGGGGATCGCCGCCGACGTGGCCAACCTGGAGGAGCTGCACGCGGGCTTCGACCACGCGGTCGAGCGCGCCGCCGCCCTGGCGTTCGAGGCCATCGGGCACGAGGTGAACCTGTCCAGCCCCAAGCAGCTCCAGGACGTGCTGTTCAACGAGCTCGACATGCCCCGGACCAAGCGGACCAAGACCGGCTACACCACTGACGCGGACGCCCTCGTCGAGCTCTACACCAAGACGGAGCACCCGTTCCTCGAGCACCTGCTCGAGCACCGGGACCAGATCCGGCTGCGACAGACCGCCGAGGGGCTGCTGCGCGCCGTCTCCCCGGACGGCCGGATCCACACGACGTTCCACCAGACCATCGCCGCCACCGGCCGGCTCAGCTCGACCGACCCCAACCTCCAGAACATCCCCGTGCGCACGGCGGACGGCCTGCGCGTGCGTGAGGGCTTCGTCGTGGGGGAGGGGTACGAGGCGCTGCTCACCGCCGACTACTCCCAGATCGAGATGCGCATCATGGCGCACCTGTCCGGTGACGCCGGGCTGATCGACGCGTTCCGCTCCGGTGAGGACCTGCACTCCTTCGTCGGCTCCCGGGTGTTCGACGTGCCGACCGACGCCGTCACGCCCGCGCAGCGGAGCAAGATCAAGGCGATGAGCTACGGCCTCGCGTACGGGCTCAGCGCGTTCGGGCTGTCGCGCCAGCTCAAGATCGAGGTGGGTGAGGCGCGCGCCCTCATGGACGGGTACTTCGAACGCTTCGGCGGCGTGCGGGACTACCTGCGCGGCGTCGTCGACGAGGCCCGCAAGACGGGGTACACCGAGACGATCATGGGTCGGCGCCGCTACCTGCCGGACCTGACCAGCGACAACCGGCAGCGCCGCGACATGGCCGAACGGATGGCGCTGAACGCCCCGATCCAGGGCTCGGCCGCCGACCTCATCAAGGTCGCCATGGTCGAGACCCACCGGGCGCTCGGGGCGGCCGGGCTGCGGTCCCGCATCCTGCTGCAGGTGCACGACGAGCTCGTGCTCGAGGTGGCGCCCGGCGAGAGCGACCAGATCGAGGCGATCGTCCGCGAGCAGATGGGCGGGGCGGCCGAGCTCTCCGTCCCGCTGGACGTCTCGGTCGGCACCGGCCGCTCCTGGCGCGACGCCGCACACTGACGGCCGTCAGCGCATCCGCGGGCGGGTCATGCCGGGCGCGGCACCGCTCTCGTGGGGCGTCGTGCGGGTCTTGCGCGTGACGAAGACGGCGGTGCCGGGCACGAGGGCGCCGCGGACCGGGCCCCAGCCGCCCCACACCGAGCGCTCGCCCCCGGGCCACTCCGGCTCGACCACGTCCTCGATCACCAGCCCGGCGGCGACGACGTCGCGGACATGGTCCCCGAACGTGCGGTGGTACTCGGCGTAGAGCGGGGTGCCGGCTTCGTCGGTCTCGACGTAGGGGGTGCGGTCGAAGTACGAGCGGTTCACCGTCAGGCCGTGGGCCGAGGGGTCGTCGGGGAAGGCCCACCGCACCGGATGGGTGACCGAGAAGACCCAGCGGCCGCCGGGGGTGAGCACACGCGCCGCCTCGGCGTGGACGCGACCGGCGTCGGGGACGAACGGGATGGCGCCGAACGCGGTGAACACGACGTCGAACGAGGCGTCCGCGAACGGCAGCGCCCGGGCGTCCGCGAGCACGGTCGGCACCGCGGTCCCGGTCGCGGCGTCCAGCGCGGCCGCTTGCCCCAGCATCCCGGCGGCGACATCGGTCGCGACGGTGTCGACCCCCTGGGTGCGCAGCCAGCGCGAGCACTGCGCCGCCCCGCAGCCGACCTCCAGCACCCGGCTCGTGCGCAGGTCCGCGAGCGGTCCCAGCAGCTGGGCGTCGCGTTCGCGGAGCCCTTCCGGCGACCAGCAGAAGTCCGCGTCGCCGAGGAAGCGGCCGTGCTCGGCCAGGTAGTCGCCCGCCGCCCGGGACCACCACCGGGCGTTCGCGCCGGCGGCCGCGACAGGATCGACGTCGCGGTAGCCGAACCGCGCCGCGCTCGCCGGGCCGGTCCCTGGTGCGGTCCGCGCCGCGTCCTCGTCCACGGGGCCAGTCTGCCGGACCACGACCCGCGCCGCGGCCGGCCGCGCTCGCCCAGGGCCGGCCCCCGGGCGCCGACCGCGGACCCAGGGCCCGGGTGCCGGGCCCGGCAGGGCACTACCCTCGAGGAGGAGTCGGGCTCGGTGCACCGGCCCACGCGACGTCCCCGTCTCCCGTCCTGCAGGAGGATTCATCGTGCGCATCGGCCTCATCACCGGAGGCGGCGACTGCGCCGGCCTCAACGCCGCGATCCGTGCCGTCGTCAAGCACGCGATGGGGGAGTACGGGCACTCGGTGATCGGCTTCCGGAACGGCTGGAAGGGTGTGGCCGAGGGTGACGTGATGACCCTCACGCGTGAGCACATCCGTGGCGTCCTCCCGCTCGGCGGCACGCTGCTCGGCACCGCCCGGTTCCACCCGCACGACGCCGCCGGCGGGCTCGACGCCGTCCAGGCCACGCTCGAGGCGGAACGCATCGACTCCCTCGTGTGCATCGGGGGCGACGGCACGCTGCACGCGGCCAGCAAGGTCGCCGAGCGCGGCATCCACGTCATCGGCATCCCCAAGACCATCGACAACGACGTCGTCGGCACCGACGCGTCCATCGGCTTCCAGACGGCGGTCCACATCGCCACCGAGGCCATCGACCGCCTCCACACCACCGCCGAGTCCCACAACCGCGTGATGGTGGTGGAGGTCATGGGCCGCCACACCGGCTGGATCGCCGTCAACGCGGGCATCGCCGGTGGGGCGGAGGTCGTGCTGGCCCCCGAGCGGCCGTTCGACATGGACGCCCTCGAGAAGTTCCTGCGCCACCGGCACCGGGCGCACGCCTCCTTCTCGATCGTCGTCGTCGCCGAGGGCGCCGTGCCCGCGGCGGGCACCTCCATGACGTACGAGACCCAGCTCGGCAAGTACGGCGAGATCGTCGCGGGCGCCGTCGGGCACCGGGTGGCGGGGGAGATCGCCGCCCGCACCGGGTTCGACACGCGGGTCACCGTGCTCGGCCACGTCCAGCGGGGCGGCACCCCGCTGCCCGCGGACCGGATCCTGGGCTCGCGGTTCGGTTACGCGGCCGTGGAGGCCCTCCAACGCGGCCGGTCCGACGTCATGACCGCGATCCACGGGGAGGACATCGACCTGGTGCCGCTCGCGGACATCGCCGGGCAGGTCAAGCAGGTACCCGAGGAACTGCTCACGGTCGCCCGGGCCCTGGCGTGAGATCTCCAGGGGCCGAGTCCGAGAGCACCCCGGGGCGCGCCGCGTGGTTGCCTGGGCCGGCCGGGCATCGGTAGGATCGCCGTTGGCGTAGTCATGCGCTGCGCCACGCGCTACCGGCACCACTCACCTGTCCGAACTACATCCCTGTCCGCAACGGAGTCCATAGCTCAATGACCATCACTACGCCCACGCAGGCGACGTCCCCCCAGGTTGCCGTCAACGACATCGGCTCGGAGGAAGACTTCCTCGCCGCCATTGACGCCACCATCAAGTACTTCAACGACGGGGACATCGTCGAGGGCACCATCGTCAAGGTCGACCGGGACGAGGTCCTCCTCGACATCGGCTACAAGACCGAGGGCGTCATCCTCTCTCGTGAGCTCTCCATCAAGCACGATGTGAACCCCGACGAGGTCGTCTCCGTCGGCGACCACATCGAGGCGCTCGTCCTCCAGAAGGAGGACAAGGAGGGTCGCCTGCTCCTGTCGAAGAAGCGCGCCCAGTACGAGCGTGCGTGGAGCACCATCGAGCGGATCAAGGAAGAGGACGGCGTCGTCACCGGCACCGTCATCGAGGTCGTCAAGGGTGGCCTCATCCTCGACATCGGCCTGCGTGGCTTCCTCCCCGCCTCTCTCGTGGAGATGCGCCGCGTGCGCGACCTCCAGCCCTATGTGGGCAAGGAGCTCGAGGCGAAGATCATCGAGTTGGACAAGAACCGCAACAACGTCGTCCTCTCCCGTCGCGCCTGGCTCGAGCAGACGCAGTCCGAGGTCCGGTCCCACTTCCTGCAGACCCTGCAGAAGGGTCAGGTCCGCCCCGGCGTCGTCTCCTCGATCGTCAACTTCGGTGCGTTCGTCGACCTCGGTGGCGTGGACGGTCTGGTGCACGTCTCCGAGCTGTCCTGGAAGCACATCGACCACCCGAGCGAGATCGTCGAGGTCGGCCAGGAGGTCACCGTCGAGGTCCTCGACGTCGACATGGACCGTGAGCGGGTCTCCCTCTCGCTCAAGGCCACGCAGGAAGACCCGTGGCAGGCCTTCGCCCGGACGCACGCCATCGGTCAGGTCGTGCCCGGCAAGGTCACGAAGCTGGTCCCCTTCGGTGCGTTCGTGCGCGTCGAGGACGGTATCGAGGGCCTCGTGCACATCTCCGAGCTGGCCCAGCGCCACGTCGAGCTGCCCGAGCAGGTCGCAAAGGTCGGCGACGACGTGTTCGTCAAGGTCATCGACATCGACCTCGAGCGTCGCCGCATCTCGCTCTCGCTGAAGCAGGCGAACGAGGGTGTCGACCCGACCAGCGACGACTTCGACCCGTCGATGTACGGCATGGCCGCGGAGTACGACGAGCAGGGTGCCTACAAGTACCCCGAGGGCTTCGACCCCGAGACCAACGAGTGGCTCGAGGGCTACGAGACCCAGCGCGAGGCGTGGGAGGCGGAGTACGCCAAGGCCCAGGCTCGCTGGGAGGCACACAAGAAGCAGGTGGCCGAGGCGATGAACGCCGACGCGGACGCTGCCGACGGCACCACCTCCACCTCAACCTCCAGCTCCGCCCCGGCCGGCCCGACGTCCTACACCTCGGCCCCGGTCGAGGCGCACGGCACGCTCGCGTCCGACGAGGCGCTCGCCGCGCTGCGCGAGAAGCTCACCGGCAACTGATCGGACCACCGATCAGCAGCTGACCGGCACGGCGAGGCCCGTCACCCGTTCGCGGGTGGCGGGCCTCGCGCGTGCCCTCTTCCACCCGTCGCGGGCCGGTTAGGCTGGCCCCCATGCCCCCTGAACAGCACTCGCCGACCAGCGCCGGGCCGGTCCTCGTGCGTGAGCGCCGCCGCCACGACCTCGCCGTGCGGCACCTGAGGGTGGCCCGCACCGAGCGGCTCACCGCCCAGCTGCTCCGTGTCACGCTCACCGGCGACGAGCTCGCCGGCCTCGTCGCCGACGGCCCCACCGACCACGTCAAGCTCTTCGTCCCCGACCCGGCCACCGGCGTCCTGCACGCCCCCACGGTCGGCCTGGAGGGGATGGTCCGCCCGGAGCTGCCGCCCGTGGTCCGCGACTACACCCCACGCGCCGTCCGGCCCGGCGAGCTCGACATCGACTTCGTGCTGCACGCCACGCCGGGGCCGGTCTCGGCCTGGGCCGCGGCAGCCGCCGTCGGTGACGCGGTCGCGGTGGCGGGGCCGCGCAGCTCGCAGCTCGCCCCGCGGGGCGCCGACCACCTCCTCCTCGGCGGCGACGAGTCCGCACTCCCGGTCCTGGCCCGGTGGCTGGAGATGATCCCCGCCGGCATCCCCGTCGACGTTCTCGTCGAGCTCTCGGACCCCGACGCGGAGTCCTATCTCGCCGCCGTCGCCCGGCCCGAGCACGACGTCCGCCACCTCTACCGTGGCGACGCCGCCCCGGGCACGACGACGCTCCTCGTCGATGCCGCCCGTGACCTGCCGGTCCGGGACGGCACCGGCTACGCCTGGTTCGGCGGTGAGGCCGGTTCGCTCGTGCTGGTGCGGCGCTGGCTGCGCGGAGGATCCGCGTTCGCACCGGCCAACGTCAAGGTCTCCGGGTACTGGAAGCGCGGCGAGGTCGCCCACGACCACCACGCCCCCATCGACCCCGAGGACCCGGAGAACTAGTGTTCACCGTCGGACTCACCGGCGGTATCGGGTCGGGCAAGTCCACCGTCGCGCGCCAGCTCGCCACGCTGGGCGCGGTGGTCATCGACGCCGACCAGATCGCGCGCGACGTCGTCGCCCCGGGGACACCCGGGCTGCGCGCCGTCGTCGCGGCGTTCGGCACCGGCATCCTCGACGACGACGGCGCGCTCGACCGGGCCGCGCTGGGCCGTCTCGTGTTCGCCGATGAGTCGGCACGGCGCCGCCTCGGCGCGATCACGCACCCGCTGATCGGCGCCGAGAGCGCGCGGCGTGCCCGGCAGGCGCCCGCCGACGCCGTCGTCGTGCACGACGTGCCGCTCATCGTCGAGAACGGGCTGGCGGAGCATTACGACCTCGTCGTGGTGGTCGGCGCCGACGCCGCGACGCGTCTCGCCCGGCTGGTCCGCGACCGGGGGATGACGCCGCAGGACGCGCGGGCGCGTATCGACGCCCAGGCCACGGACGAGGCACGACGAGCCGTGGCCGACGTCTGGTTGGACAACTCCGGCACCCCGGCGGAGTTGGCGGCCGCGGTGCGCGAGCTCTGGGTCGAACGCCTCCGGCCCGCGGTCGGCAGGCCGTAACACCCCCGGGCGGCACACCGGCACGGGCGGCCCATCACCGGGCGCTCCTGGGGGTCTCGCCGGTCGGGGACACCGGCCGGACGGGTTGGAGACAACCGACTGGTGCCGAGACGGGGGGCGTGCTCGTGAAGATATTGGTTGGGGTAACCTCACCAACGGATGGCGCGACAGCCGACCGGGCCGGGCGGACGATGCGAACACCGGACCGGTGGGCGACCCGAGGAGGAGAGATGGTCGACGAGGCCACGGAGCGGGTTCAGGCGGCCTTCGCCGCGCTGATGTGGTGGTTGAGCCGGAGCGGTGTCCGCCGGCGCTTCTGGGCCGGCAAGGACATCGCGCTCTCACCGACCGACGCGTGGTTGCTGGAGGCGCTGCACGAACGTGGGCCGATGCGGGTGTCCTCCCTCGCAGCGTGGCAGGGCGTGGACAAGTCCACCGTGACGCCCCAGGTCCGCCGGCTCGAGCGCGCCGGGCGCGTGGACCGCACACCGGACCCGGATGACGGGCGCGCCAGCCTGCTCAGGCTGTCCGCGCGCGGCGCGGCGGTCCGGGAGCACGCGCGCGCCTCGGGCGCCGCGCTGCTCGAGGAGCACCTCGCCATGTTCGACGACGCCGAGCGCCGCACCTTCGCCGATCTGCTCAGCAGGTTCGCGGCGGGCCTGGACGCAGGGCGCTGACCGGCGCCCCCCGAGGTCGCCGAGCCGACGTACGGTTGATTCATGCGACCGGTGACCGACCTCCAGCGCTCCGTCGCCCCGTTCGAGGTCATCTCTGACTACACCCCGTCGGGGGACCAGCCCACCGCCATCGCGGACCTGACCGCCCGGATCAACGCCGGGGAGAAGGACATCGTCCTGCTCGGCGCCACGGGGACCGGTAAGTCCGCCACGACGGCCTGGATGATCGAGCAGCTTCAGCGCCCCACGCTGGTGATGGCTCCCAACAAGACCCTCGCCGCACAGCTGGCCACCGAGTTCCGCGAGCTCCTGCCGAACAATGCCGTCGAGTATTTCGTCTCGTACTACGACTACTACCAGCCCGAGGCGTACATCCCGCAGTCGGACACGTACATCGAGAAGGACTCCTCCATCAACGACGAGGTCGAGCGCCTGCGGCACAGCGCCACCAACTCGCTGCTCACCCGCCGCGACGTCGTCGTCGTCGCATCCGTCTCCTGCATCTACGGCCTGGGCACGCCGCAGGAGTACGTGGACCGGATGGTCCAGCTCAAGGTGGGCGACCGGGTGGACCGCGACCAGCTCCTGCGCCAGTTCGTCACGATGCAGTACCTCCGCAACGACGTGGCCTTCACCCGGGGCACCTTCCGGGTGCGCGGCGACACCGTCGAGATCATTCCCGTGTACGAGGAGCTCGCCATCCGGATCGAGCTCTTCGGGGACGAGATCGACGGGTTGAGCACACTCCACCCGCTGACCGGTGAGGTGGTGCGCACCGAGGAGGCCGTCCATCTCTTTCCCGCCACGCACTACGTGGCCGGTCCGGAGCGGATGGAGCGGGCCGTCGTCGGGATCGAGGCCGAGCTCGCCGAGCGGCTCGACGAGCTGGAGCGGCAGAACAAGCTCCTCGAGGCACAGCGGCTGCGCATGCGGACCACGTACGACCTGGACATGATGCGGCAGATCGGTACCACCTCCGGCATCGAGAACTACTCCCGCCACATCGACGGGCGTGGCCCCGGCACGGCGCCCAACACGCTCCTGGACTACTTCCCCGAGGACTTCGTGCTCGTCATCGACGAGTCGCACGTCACGGTGCCGCAGATCGGCGCCATGTACGAGGGGGACATGTCCCGCAAGCGGACGCTGGTCGACCACGGGTTCCGGCTCCCGTCGGCGATGGACAACCGACCGCTGCGCTGGGAGGAGTTCCTCGAGCGCATCGGGCAGACCGTGTACCTCTCGGCCACCCCTGGCTCGTACGAGCTGAGCCAGTCCGACGGCGTCGTCGAGCAGATCATCCGGCCCACCGGCCTGGTGGACCCCGAGGTGGTCGTGAAGCCCACCACGGGGCAGATCGACGACCTGCTGGGCGAGATCCGGGCTCGCACCGAGCGGGACGAGCGCGTGCTCGTGACCACGCTGACGAAGAAGATGGCGGAGGACCTCACCGACTACCTCCTCGAGCGGGGCGTCCGCGTGCAGTACCTGCACTCCGACGTCGACACCCTGCGCCGCGTCGAGCTCCTGCGCGAGCTGCGGCTCGGCCAGTTCGACGTGCTCGTCGGCATCAACCTCCTGCGCGAGGGCCTGGACCTGCCCGAGGTCTCGCTCGTGGCGATCCTCGACGCCGACAAGGAGGGCTTCCTGCGCTCGGCGACGTCCCTCATCCAGACCATCGGCCGCGCCGCGCGCAACGTGTCCGGTCAGGTGCACATGTATGCGGACACGATCACCCGGTCGATGGCCCAGGCCATCGACGAGACGACCCGTCGCCGGGAGAAGCAGGTCGCCTACAACACCGCGAACGGCATCGAGCCGACGGCGCTGCGCAAGCGGATCGCCGACGTCACCGACATGCTCGCCCGCGAGGACATCGACACCGCCGAGCTGCTCGAGGGCGGGTACCGCGGCGCCGGCAAGGGACCCGGGGGCAGGGACCGCAAGAAGGCCGGGCTGTCGGCGCGGGAACGGCTCGCCGGCGCCGCGGCCAGTGACCTCGCGCAGCTCATCCAGGAGCTCTCGGCGCAGATGCACGCCGCTGCCGAGGAACTGCAGTTCGAGCTCGCGGCGCGGCTGCGCGACGAGATCGGCGACCTCAAGAAGGAGCTCCGGCAGATGACCGCGGCGAACGCCTGACGCGCCGTCGCGGGCGCTCCCGCGGTGCGGCCCTGACCGGCCCGTGCGCCGCGCCAACACGTGGCGGGGTACATCCTGTATGTCCGATGGCGCCCTGGGGCACGCTGGCTGGGCGTTCTCCCGTGCCGTACAGTGAACCGCGCGGAGGGGAGTATTCCCCCAACAGTGGTGCCGTCATCACGGCGGGCGAGAGTGCCCGCTCGGTACCACCGGCCAGGCCCTCGGCGGTCGTCACCCACCCAGGTCGGTTGGCGGACTGCCCGTTCCAGGCGGAAGAGACCTCCGGTACCTGCCCCTACGTACCGGAGGAATTGTGGAAGTTCACGCGCTCGGCTGGATTATCCTCATCGCCATCGTCGTCGTGATGATCACGGTCGACATCGTCGGCCACGTCCACACCCCGCACGCCCCGTCCATGAAGGAGGCGGCGTGGTGGTCCGTCGCCTACGTCGCCATGGCGATCCTGTTCGGGGTGGTCATCTGGCTCATCTACGGCAGCCAGTACGGCGGCGAGTACTTCGCCGGCTACGTCACCGAGAAGAGCCTGTCGGTCGACAACCTCTTCGTCTGGGTGATCATCATCGCCGCCTTCCGGATCCCCCGGAAGTACCAGCAGGAGGTCCTGCTCGCGGGCATCATCATCGCCCTCGTCCTACGTTTCACCTTCATCATGCTCGGCGCCGCGGCCATCGAGACCTTCTCCTGGGCCTTCTACATCTTCGGAGCCTTCCTCATCTACACGGCCGTCGCGCAGGCCAGGGAAGGCGTCGAGAAGCCCGACGAGCACGACGAGTACCAGGAGAACGGGTTCGTCCGCATGGTGCGCCGCTTCGTCCCGGTGACCGAGGGCTTCGTCGGCGGCAAGCTCGTCCACCGGCACGCAGGCAAGACCTTCATCACCCCGATGCTCCTCGCCGTGCTCGCGGTCGGCAGTGCGGACGTCCTGTTCGCGGTCGACTCGATCCCCGCCATCTTCGGCCTCACACAGGAGCCGTACCTCGTCTTCGCCGCCAACGCGTTCTCCCTGCTCGGGCTGCGCCAGCTGTACTTCCTCATCGATGGGTTGCTCGACAAGCTCGTCTACCTCCACTACGGCCTGGCGCTCATCCTCGGCTTCATCGGCGTCAAGCTCGTCATCCACGCCCTGCACACCAACGAGCTCGGCTTCATCAACGGTGGCGCGGAGTGGCTCGGTGTTCCCGAACCGTCCACGGCGTTCTCCCTGCTCTGGATCCTCGGCGTCCTGCTCGTCACCGTCCTGGCGAGCGTCACGCGGAACCGGAAGGACGCGCGGCTCGCGGCAGAGAACGACCCGGCTGCCGTGGGGGCCCGTTCGACCACCCTCGCGAACCGCCCCCACGGCA